>JAFNAJ010000012.1 GCA_017860085.1 Acidobacteriota bacterium
GGCGCCGCCATGTTGCCGGTCTCTGCAAGCTTCTCGGTCACGACGCCATCGAAGGGGGCGACGAGTCGGCCGAAGGAGGCCGTCACGGCCGCGGCCTCGCCCGCGGCTCGCGCGCCGGCGAGGGCCGACTCGGCCTCGCGAGCCCGTGCCTCCGCGCTGGCCAGTTTTGACTCGGCCGCTCGGAGCGCAGCCACGGCCTGGTCGAGTTCCTCGTCCGTGGCCGACTTCTTCTCGTGCAGGCCGACCACGCGGCGATGCGTGGCGCGTGCCAGCGCCAGCGCCGCTTGTGCGGCCTCCTGCTCGGAGCGTCCTCGGAGCGTCCAGCCGCCGTGCCCTGCACCGCAGCCTCGGCGCCGTTGCGCGCGCGCTCCGCATTGGCGTCGAGGTCTCTCGCGTCGAGCTCGACGAGCACCTGTCCCTGGCGCACACGGTCGCCTGGCTGCACCCGGATCGCCTGGATGGGCGCCATGATTCGGCTCACGAGGGTTGCGGTCGTTCGCGCCTGAATCGCCCCACCGGCCTCGAACGCCTCGGCCAGCGATGTGCTCGTGGCGGGCGCCGTGCGAACGTCGAGGGGCGATGCAGACTCGGGTGCCGGTGCGTCGTGGCTGCCGCCGCAGGCCGCAGATGTGATCAAGAGGGTCGCGACGGCGAATGTGCTAAGGGCCCGGCCGGTCAGCCGGAGAAATCGGTTGCGATGCACGTCGGTGAACTCCATCGGTCTCAACGCCCGAGGGCGCGTTCGAGTTGGGCAGTCTGGATCAGGACGTCGACGCGAGCGGCGGTGGCCTGTGACTCTGCGGCGAACACGGTCTCCGCGGCGCGCAGCAGGTCGGACACGCTCGCCATCCCGGCTTCGTAGCGATCGTGGATGATTCGCTGGCTCTCGGCGGCCTGCGCGACGGTCGCACGGCCCACCTCGTCGCGCGCGCGAGCCGCATCGAGCCGGGCGACGGCGGCGCGGACGTCGAGCCGCACGGCGTTCTCGGCTCCTTCGCGTTCGGCGGCCGCGCGGGCCCTTGCGTGCGCGGCTTCGGCGACACGCGCCTTGTCGGCGAATCCGTGGAAGAGGTTGACCCGCACTTCGGCACCGACGAGCCACGAGGAGACCTGGGTGTCGATCTGGCCGCCGTTCCACTCATAACCGCCCAGCGCGGCCAGTTGAGGCAGGAACGTGGACCGGGCAGCCATGTGCGAGGCGTCGGCGAGGCCCTCCTTTGCCCGGGCCATGGCGATCTCTGGGCGGGTCGCGAGCGCCTCACGTTCGAGCGCGGTGGCGTCGGTGGTGTCGATCACGAGGCCTGGGCGTTCGTCGAGTTCGAAGTGCTCGTCGAGTGTCGCGCCGATTACGTCGTTCAGGCGGGTTCGGGCGACGCGCTCCTCGGCGTCGGCCGTGATCTGCTGTGCGCGCATGGTGGCGAGATGGACGTTGAGCGCGAGAACGTCCGCGTCGGTCACCAGGCCAGCGGCTCGCCGGTTTCGAGCGACCTCGAGATCGCGCTGCGCGGCCTCGACGGCCGCCGCCGCGGCCCGCTTCTGCGACGCGACCCTAAGGACGTGACCGAAGGCCTCCGTTGCTGCGACCGCGAGGCTGTTGCCCACCTGCTGGCGTGCGGCCGAGGCGACATCCTTGCCCAGGGCAGCCGATCGGACACCGGCCCTGGTGCCGCCACCGTCGAACACGAGTTGCTGAACCAGAAAGGCCGACTTCCAGTTGTTGACCGGGTCGGGGTTATTCAGGCGGTCGATCTGGAAGTTCTCGGCCGTGAACTGGCGCTGTGACAGCAGGGAGGAGAACACGAACACGGGCTGGTTGCCCCGCTGCCAGCTCTCGGCGAAATCGACGCGGGGCCAGTACCCCGCGCGCGCTTGTGTGACGCGTTCGGCGGCCTCGCGCTCGGCGGCCATGGAGGCCCTGGCCTCCGGGCTCTGCGCGCGCGCACGGCTGACCGCATCGGCCAGCGTGAGACGAGTCTGCGCGGGGATCGGCTGAGCGACCACCGCGAGCAGGAGGATTGTGGACGCGAGCACACGTGACGTCATGCCACTGTTACAGATGCGAACTGGCGGTGGAAGGTGACACCGACCGGGTACAATGCGAGGCCATGGGCGCACCACAGGGAGGTCAGGCGGATCCCGCTGTGACGAAACACCCGGGCGTGAATCCTAGGAAGCGAACAGGACCGGAACGCGACGAGGCGCAGGCCGAGTATGCGGACCTTGTGAGGAGGGCCGCGACGGGCGACCGCGATGCCATGGAGGCGCTCCTCATGCGCGCACAGGAAGTGGCCTACCGCTTCAGCGTCACCGTGTGCGGGCATGCCGACGACGCAGAGGACGTGATGCAGGAGGCGCTCATCAAGACCTACCGGTATGCCGGGCGCATCCGCGAGCCCGAGGCCTTTCGGCCATGGCTCTATCGCACGGTCCGCAATGCCTGCCTCATGCGTCGGCGACTCCGGGTTGACGAGCCGCGCACTTTTGCGTCGCTCGACGACCTGATGCCGACGCCCGATGGCGTGCGCAGCCTCGAGATTCAGGACCCGGGCAAGGACCCGGAGGCGGTGGTGGTGAACCGGCGGCTTCGACGGCGCCTGGCCGAGGCGCTCCAGTCGCTGCCGCCGCCGCACCGAATCGTGGTGTTTCTCCGGGAAATGGAAGGCCTCTCGACGCGCGAGGTTGCCAAGGTGCTGGGCATCTCCGAGGCGAATGTGAAAACACGCCTGCACCGCGCGCGGCTGTTCCTCCAGCAGAGGTTGGGAGACGAGTAATGGACGGACACCTGGCGCAGAAGCGGGCCGACTGCCAGACGCTGCTGGAGGAGTTGTTCGGGTACCTCGACGGGGAGTTGTCGGCTGCGCGCTGCCGGAAGATCGAGCGCCATCTCGAGGCGTGCCCCTGCTGCGGATACCTCGCGGTCCGGCTGCGGCGCGCCGTCGCCGTGTGCCGGAGCGCAGGCCGGTCGAAGCTGCCGGCCGACGTGCGCCGGCAGGCCAAGGCCCGCATCACCGAGTTGCTGGGCCCGTCGGCGATGGAAGCGAGGCGGGCGGCGCGGCCCGGTCTTACAGGGCCGCGCGCCGTGTCGGGTCGCCTTCAGCGCTGATCGCGCCGCGTGGATCGGCAGATCCTAGACGCGCCAGGTCTGGAGGATGCGCGTGTAGTTGGCTCGCTCGAAGGCGGCCGGGTCGGGGCAGCGCAGCAGGTTCATGCTCCCCTGCATCTGCCGCACGGACTCGTACTCGTGGTCCTCCATCCAGTGCTGCATCTCGTCGTGGATCTTCTTCAGATACGCTGGGCCGTGATGCAGCAGGGCGGAGACCACCTGGAGAGCGTGGGCGCCCGCCATGAGGGCCTTCACGGCGTCGACACCGGTATGGATGCCCCCCGAGCAGGCGAGGCTGGCCCGGACTCGCCCTGAGAGGATCGCGAGCCACCGCACCCGCATGAGCAGCTCCGACGAGTCCGACAGCTGGAGTCGCGGCGCGACGTCGAGCGTCTCGACGTCGATGTCGGGCTGGTAGAACCGGTTGAACAGCACCAGGCCGTCGAGGCCGGCCGAGTCGAGCTGGGCGGCGACGTTCGCCACCGAGGAGAAGAACGGCGAGAGTTTCACGGAGACGGGAATGGTGACCGCCTGCTTCACCGTGCGGGCGATTCCCACTACGCGGTCGTCGATGGCCGCGCCGCTCTCGGTGGGGTCCGTGGCCAGATAGTAGATGTTCAGCTCGAGGGCGTCGGCCCCGGCCTGCTGGATGAGGCGGGCATACTCCACCCAGCCGGTGCCCGTTGCGCCGTTCAGGGAACCGATGACCGGCACATCCACCATCGCCTTGATGCGTCGAATCTGCTCGAGGTACTCATCGGGGCCCAGGTTGTAGTCGTCGGGGTTGGGGAAATACGAGAGCGCCTCGGCGAACGACTCCCCGACCTGGTCGAAGTGAAGATTCCGCGCGCGGGCCTCGAGCAGCAGCTGTTCCTCGAACAGCGAGTGCATGGTAATGGCCGCGGTGCCGGCGTCCTCGAGGCGGCGCACCAGGTCGAGGCGGTCGACGAGCGGGGAGGCGCCCGACATGAGCGGGTGCGGGAGCGTCAGGCCGAGATAGGTGGTCGAAAGGTCCATCGTGGATCTCCGTCTGCGATGATCGCGCTCGTAGCGGTTCAGGATCGTGGCACTGAGTCGTCTGTTGGCGGCTGGCCGGGCGCTGCCGGCTTGGCCGTCGGTGTCGCGCCACGCGCCAACTCCTCGTACAGGGCACGGCGCTTGCCAACGTTGTGCTGGGCCATGGCGAGGAGCTTTCGATAGCGGTCGGGGTTCTGCTGCTCGACCACGCGGAACCGCGTTTCGTTCCGCATGAACTTGCCGAGGTCGAGCTTGGGCGCCGCCGACTCGAGCTTGAGCGGGCTCTCGCCGCCCTCCGCTGCCCGCGGGTCGTACCGATAGAGTGGCCAGTAACCGGTCTCGACCGCCAGCTTCTGCTGGTCGAGGCCGAACGCCATGTCGTAGCCATGGGCAATGCAGTGGCTGTAGGCGATGATGATCGACGGGCCGGGGAAGGATTCGGCCTCGATGAACGCCTTGACCGTCTGGACGTCCTTCGCGCCAAAGGCCACGTGCGCCACGTAGGCGTTGCCGTGAGCCATGGCCATCAGGCCGAGGTCCTTCTTCGGGACGCCCTTCCCAGCCATCGCGAACTTCGCGGCTGCGCCCATCGGGGTGGCCTTCGACTGCTGGCCACCCGTGTTGGAGTAGACCTCGGTGTCGAGCACGAGGATGTTGACGTCGCGCCCCATCGAGAGCACCTGGTCGAGGCCTCCGTACCCGATGTCATAGGCCCAACCATCGCCGCCGACGATCCACACGCTCTTCTTCACGAGGTACTCGGCAACGAACGCGAGCTGCCTGGCCTCCGGGACATCGATTGTCTTGAGGGCCCTCTCCACCTGCGCGACGCGCTCCCGCTGCTCGGCGATGCCCTGCTCGGTGCTCTGGTCGGCTGACAGGATAGCGTCGACGAGCGAATCGCCGAGCCGCGAGGCCAGTCGCTTCAGCAGGTCCTTGGCGAGTGCCTCGTGCTGGTCGACCGCCAGGCGGAACCCGAGGCCGAACTCCGCGTTGTCCTCGAACAGCGAATTCGACCAGGCCGGGCCGCGGCCCGACGGACCGGTGGCGTAGGGCGTCGTTGGCAGGTTGCCGCCGTAGATTGACGAGCAGCCGGTGGCGTTGGCGATGAGCACCCGGTCGCCGAACAACTGCGTCATCAGCTTGATGTACGGCGTCTCGCCGCACCCGGCACAGGCGCCCGAGTACTCGAACAGGGGCTGCAGGAACTGCGTGCCCTTGACGTCGAGCTTGACCGTCGAGCGATCGACCTCCGGCAGGTCGAGGAAGAACTGGTAATTGATCCGCTCGGGCTCCCGCAGCGGCGACTGCGGCACCATGTCCAGCGACTTGTGACGCGGGTTCGCCTTGTCCTTGGCCGGGCACACCTGGACGCACAGCGTGCACCCCGTGCAGTCCTCAGGGGCGACCTGGATCGTGTACTTCCAGCGTTCGTATTCCTTGCCCTTGTAGTCGATCGACTTGAACGTGGGCGGAGCCGAGCCCAGATGATCGGAGGGATAGACCTTGGCTCTGATCGCCGCGTGGGGGCAGACCAGCGCACACTTGTTGCACTGGATGCAGATCTTCTCGTCCCACACCGGGATCTCGAGCGCGATGTTGCGCTTTTCCCACTGGGCCGTAGCTGACGGCCACGTGCCGTCGATGGGGAAGGCGCTCACCGGGAGGAGGTCGCCCTTGTTGGCCAGCAGCACGGCCGTGACCCGCCTGACGAAGTCGGGTGCAGCGTCCGAGACGATCGGGGGCATGCGCCTGGTCGCCGTGGCGGCGCTGGGCACCTGCACCTGGTGCAGGTGCGCGAGGGTCGCGTCGACCGCCTCGAAGTTCTTGCGCACGACGTCCGGACCGCGCTTGCCGTAGGTCTTCTCAATCGCCTCCTTGATCTTGGCGATGGCCTCGTCTCGCGGCAGGATGCCCGAAATGGCAAAGAAGCACGTCTGCATGATGGTGTTGATGCGCGTGCCCATGCCCGTGTCCTTGGCCACCTCGTAACCGTCGATCACGAAGAACCGCAACTGCTTCTCGATGATCGCGTCCTGCACCTCCCGTGGCAGCTCGTCCCAGACGGCCTCGGCCCCGAAGGGGCTGTTCAGGAGGAAGACGGCCCCGGGCGCGGCGTACTCGAGCACGTCGTACTTCTCGAGAAACACGAACTGGTGACACGCGACGAAGTTGGCCCGCCTGATGAGGTACGACGAGTGGATGGGTTTGGGGCCAAAGCGCAGGTGGGAGATGGTGATCGCGCCGGACTTCTTCGAGTCGTAGACGAAATAGCCCTGCGCGTAGTTCTCCGTCTCCTCACCAATGATCTTGATGGAGTTCTTGTTGGCCCCGACGGTGCCGTCAGCACCGAGACCGAAGAAGACGGCGCGCTTGACCTCGTCGGGCTCGATGTCGAGCTCGGTGTCGAAGGGCAACGACATGTGCGTCACATCGTCGATGATGCCGACCGTGAATCGCCGCTTCGGCGTGGGCTTGGCGATCTCGTCGAACACGGCCTTGACCATCGCCGGGGTGAACTCCTTCGACGACAGCCCGTAGCGGCCGCCGACGACGGTCGGCAACGTCGAGAACGCCAAGCGCCCGATCGCCTGCGCCTCGTGCAACGCCCCGACCACGTCGAGATACAGGGGCTCGGCGAGTGCGCCGGGCTCCTTGGTGCGGTCGAGCACCGCGATGGCCTTGACCGTGCTGGGCAGGGCGGCCATGAAGTGGTCGAGCGAGAACGGGCGATAGAGTCGGACCTTGAGCACCCCGACCTTCTCGCCGCGGGCCATGAGCCAGTCAACCGTCTCGAGGGCCGTCTCGGCGCCCGAGCCCATCATGATGACGACTCGTTCGGCCTCGGGATGTCCGTGGTAATCGAACAGCTGGTACCGACGGCCAGTGAGGGCGGCGAAGTCGGCCATCGTCTGCTCGACGTGCGTCGGGCAGGCCGCGTAGAACTGGTTGCAGGCCTCGCGCGCCTGGAAGAACGCGTCGGGGTTCTGCGCGCTCCCCCGCAGCACAGGTCGCTCGGGCGTGAGGGCGCGGCGACGGTGAGCGGCGATGAGCTCGTCGGGCAGCATGGTCCTGATGTCGTCGTCGGTCAGTTCCTCGATCTTCGAGACCTCGTGCGATGTCCTGAACCCATCGAAGAAGTGCACGAGCGGCACCCGCGAGCGCAGCGTCGCTGCCTGCCCGATGAGCGCGAAATCGTGCGCCTCCTGGACCGAGCCCGACGAGAGCAGGGCGACGCCGGTCTGGCGGATGGCCATCACGTCGGAGTGATCGCCGAAGATCGACAGGGCGTGCGTCGCGACCGTCCGAGCCGCGACGTGCATGCAGAACGAGGTCAGTTCCCCAGCGATCTTGAAGAGGTTGGGGATCATCAACAGCAGACCCTGGCTTGCCGTGAACGTGGTCGAGAGGGCTCCCGCCTGGAGGGCGCCGTGAACCGCCCCGATCGCCCCGGCCTCCGACTGCATCTCGGTGACCTCGGGCACGGTGCCCCACACGTTGAGCTGGCCCTTGGCCGACCACTCGTCGGCCCATTCCCCCATGTTCGACGAGGGGGTGATCGGGTAGATGGCGATGACCTCGTTCGAGCGGTGGGCAACCGACGCGGTTGCCTCGTTTCCATCCACGGTGATCCACTGACGCTTCATGGTCGTAGTCCCTTCCCGCGAGTTGGCGGAGCTTGACGGGAGCACCCAGCGGCGGTGTCCAGAAAGGTGGCCCCAGAACAGGAGAGCAACCTTCGTGCTCAGGCAAAGACCGTTGAATTTGTCGCCCCAAACCGGGTCGGAGCCGCGAGCCCGCCGATGTCTGCCGGATTTCCGGCAGACCGAGGAACGGCCGGCCGGCGGGCCGCCTGATAGCCTTGGCAGCGCTGGCGGTTGACATCCGCCTTCCGGGACGAAAGAATCGCAAGTTTGCGGGAGGCACGCTCCCGGGAGGTGTGGATGATGAGTCGTCGCGTGATTTCCGGGGCGGTCGTGGCCCTGGTCCTCGGGTTGGCATTGGGCGCGCAGGTTGTTGCTGGCGAGGGAACCAAGTACGGTGAGGGCGTCACCCTGACGACGGCCACGCCGATTGGCGACATCCTCGCCGCGCCGGAGACCTTCCTGGGCAAGACCGTCCGGGTGGACGGGACCGTCTCGGCCGTCTGCGAGGAGATGGGCTGCTGGATCGAGCTGAGCGACCCGCGCATCAACAAGGGGCTTCGCTTCAAGGTCGAGGACGGCGTCATCGTGTTTCCGATGTCGGCCAAGGGACGCCAGGCGTCCGCCCAGGGAGCGGTCGAGAAGATCGGTGACGGCGCGAGCGCCACGTACCGCGTGAAGGCCACAGGCGCGGTGGTCTACTAAGGGCCCAGCCGGGCTGATGTCACCGTTTCGTCGCCAGACGTCGGGAGCAGTCGTCTGCCGATCGTGCGGGTCCCTGGTGGGGGTCCGCGACGAGGTCTGCTACACGTGTGGCGCGCGCAACCCCGCGCTCTGGGGCTACGCGCCGCTGCTGCGTTCGTTCGGGCGGGACCTCGGGTTCGTTCCGCTGATTGTCGTCGGGTCGGTCGCCCTCTACGTCATCTCGCTGCTGCTGACGGGGCCGGCGCTGATGGGCCGTGGGCTGTTCACGCTGCTGTCGCCCAGCGCCGAGAGCTTGTTCGTGCTCGGTGCGAGCGGCGCGATTCCGGTCTACCGCTTCGGACGGTGGTGGACCGTCCTGTCGGCCGGCTGGCTCCACGCCGGGCTGCTGCACATCCTCTTCAACATGATGTGGGTTCGTCAGCTGGGTCCGGCGACGGCGGAGCTTTATGGTCCGGGCCGCCTCGTGGTGATTTACACCGTTGGGGCGGTGTCGGGATTCCTGCTGAGCACGTGGGCCGGCTATTACTTGCCGGCGCTTCCGCTGCTGCACGGCGCGCAGTTCACGGTCGGAGCGTCGGCCCCGATCTTCGGCCTGCTCGGGGCGCTCGTGCACTACGGGCGTCGGACGGGCAGTCAGGTCGTCCACGGCCAGGCCGTGACCTATGCGCTGATGCTGTTCTTCTTCGGCCTCGTCATGCCCGGAGTGGACAACTACGCGCACGCCGGCGGTTTCCTTGGAGGTTACCTGGTCGCGCGCTGGCTCGACCCGCTCAAGCCCGAGCGACTCGACCACATCGTGGCGGCGCTCGTGTGCCTCGCGGCGACGGCAGCAGCCATCGCCTTCTCAGTGGTCGACGGCGTGCGTCTCTTCCTGCGGTAGCGGGCCGGGGCAGCCCGGCCGCTCGGCCGTGGAAGTCAGCGCAGCAGGAATCCGTGCCCGATCGCGTCGGCCGGGTCGAGCAGGAACTCGTGTCGACCCGTCACGAACGCTGAGCCCCCAATCTCTGGAACGACCGCCGGATGTGGTCCCACGTGGGTCTCGCCGACGATCCGCCCGCTGAAGCGCGTGCCGAGGATGCTCTCGAAGACGAGCGCCCCCTCGGACGAGAGTTGCCCTCGCGCCCGGGCCAGTGCGAGCTGCGCGCTCACGCTCGTGCCGGTGGGCGATCGATCGACCTCGCCATCGGCAAAGACGCACACGTTGCGCACGTCGGCGCCCTCGGCATGCGGCGGCCCGGTGAAGACCGTTCCGTACAGGAAGCCGAGCTCCGGGTCCTCGGGGTGCTCGGGCGGAGCCGTGGCCGCCACGGCCTGCTTGATGGCTCTTCCGGCGCTGATCAGTCGCTGGTAGTTGTCTGTCGAGCATCTCAGGCCCACCGACGCGGCGTCGACGAAGGCATAGAAGGCGCCGCCAAACGCCAGGTCGTACCGGACGTCGCCGAGGCCGGCGACGGCCACGACGAGGTCGAGGCCCGCGACGTAGGAGGGCACGTTGTGAAATCGCACGCCGGCCAGGCGACCTTCGTCGAGCACGGCGTACGCGGTCACGGTTCCAGCCGGCGTGTCGATGCGAATCGGCTGGTCGGGACGCAGCAGGCGCACGAGTCCCGTCTGTACGGCGACCGTCACCACGGCAATGATGCCGTGGCCACACATGGTGCTGTAGCCCGCGTTGTGCAGAAAGAGTACGCCGAAGTCGGCGCCCGGGGTGACGGGCGGCGTGATCACGCATCCGTACATGTCGGCGTGGCCGCGCGGTTCCCACATCAGGAATCGGCGGAGGTGATCGAAGCGCTCGCCGAGCGTTCGCCGTTTGGCGAGGATGGTGTCTCCCTCGAGCGCCGGGAAGCCCCCGGTCACGATGCGCAACGGCTCGCCGGCGGTGTGAGCGTCGAGCGTGGTGACGCGGAGCCAGTCGGCGGGCGGGCTCCAGTTGACGAGGGCCGCGACAGGCATCGGCATGCACTCGATGAAACGCCGACTCGTGCCGCGCGTCAAGGGGGATGACATAATGGCCAGGTGACGCGCGCGCTTGCTTCTGAAACCCGCGAGAAGCTCGTACGCCTGGGGGGCAGCCTGGGCCTGCCGGCCACTCGACGGCACGTCTTCCTCTGCTGCGACCAGACGACACCGAAGTGCTGCGACCGCGAACGATCGCTCGTGGCGTGGGACTACCTGAAGCGACGCCTGAAGGAGCTTGGTCTGTCGGAAGCGGGTGGCGTCGCCCGCACGAAGGCCAACTGCCTGCGGCTGTGCGAGCACGGGCCCATCGCCGTCGTCTATCCGGAAGGGACGTGGTACGCGGAGTGCGACCCGCCCCAGCTCGAACGGATCATCCAGGAGCACCTTCTCGGAGGCCGCCCCGTGCAGGACCTGGCGATCGCGAGCCGGCCGCTCGGCGAGCCGCTCGATGGCCCTCCGGCCAGATAGCCCTTCCCTGAAGTCGTCGCGGCCGTCGCCTCAGTGGATCGTGAACGGGGCTTGCAGCTGGAAGGCGGCGATCTCGGCGTCGAACTGGTGGCCGTCGGCCGTGATCATGTGATAGAAGCCGTGCATCGTTCCGTACGGGCTGGAGAGCGGACAGCCGGACGTGTACTCGAACGAGCGGCCGGGCTCGAGCACCGGTTGCTGGCCGACGACGCCCGGACCGCGGACTTCCTCCACGTGCCCGGTGGCATCAGTGATGATCCAATGGCGCGTGACCAACTGCACGGTCTGGTCGCTCTCGTTGGAAATCACGATCGTGTAGAGGAAGAACCACTTGTTGTTGGTCGGCTGGGAGTGTCCGGGCGAGTACTGCGCGTTGACCTGGACACGGATGCCTCGCGTCACGGCCTCTGACGTCGCCATGCCTTCATCTTATCCCAGCGTCCCGGGTCCTTCCGCTGGCCTGTGCGAGACCTGTGTGCACGCCAGGCCGATTCGGTCGGACCGGGACAGCGTGTTCCTGCAGTGCCTGAGAGCCGCGACGGATGATCGTTTTCCGCGGTACCCGCGGTTGCCCGTCTCGAGTTGCCCGGGACACGAGCGGCCCCCGACCGGTGAGGCTCGAAGCGCCACGGGTAGAATGACTCGTTGACGGATCAGGCCCGGACCCCGCTTCCCATGCGCGACCAGACCTTCTCCGATCTCCGGTCGTTCATCGAGCGGCTTCGTCGAGACGCCGACCTCGTCGTGGTCGACGCGCCGGTGGACCCGAACCTCGAGGTGGCCGAGGTACACCGCCGCGTAGTGGCAGCTGGTGGCCCAGCGTTGCTGTTCACCAACGTCAAGGGGGCAGCGTTCCCCCTGGTGACCAACTTGTTCGGGTCGTCGCGGCGGGCGGCGCTCGCGTTTGGGACGCGGCCGCTGGCGTTCATCAAGCGCTTGGTGCACCTGGCCGAGATCCTCCTGCCTCCTACGGCGGCCAAGCTCTGGAGCGCCCGCGACGTGGCGCGCGATGCCCTGCGGATCGGGGCGACGCGCCGGGCTGGAGGCCCGGTGACCGAGGTCGTGAGCAACGAGGTGCGGCTCGACCGGCTGCCGGTGCTGACGTGCTGGCCTGAAGACGGGGGGCCGTTCGTGACGCTGCCACTCGTCTACACCGAGCATCCTGAGCGCCCGGGTCACAACCTCGGGATGTATCGCCTGCAGGTCCACGATGCGCGCACGACCGGGATGCACTGGCAGATTGGGAAGGGCGGCGGCTTCCACTACGCGGTGGCAGAAGCCCGTGGTGAGCCGCTGCCGGTCACCGTGTTCCTTGGCGGACCGCCCGCGCTGATCCTTGCGGCGATTGCGCCTCTTCCCGAGAACGTACCCGAGCTCATGCTGGCGTCGCTCATCGCTGGAGAGCGGCTGAAACTGGCCACAGGCGTGGGTCCGCACCCGCTGATCGCCCACGCCGAGTTCGCCCTGATGGGAAGCGTCGCGCCCCACGTTCGCCGGCCCGAGGGGCCCTTCGGCGACCATTACGGCTACTACTCGCTGCGCCACGACTACCCGGTCTTCGAGGTCGACCGCATCGCGCACCGGCGCGATGCCATCTACCCCGCCACGGTCGTTGGGAAGCCGCGCCAGGAGGATTTCTTCATCGGGGACCTGCTGCAGGAGCTGCTCTCGCCGCTGTTCCCGCTCGTGATGCCAGCCGTGGTGGACCTGTGGTCCTACGGTGAGACCGGCTATCACTCGCTGGCCGGTGCGCGGGTGAAGCAGCGCTACAAGCGCGAGGCGATGGCGAGCGCGTTCCGCATCCTCGGCGAGGGGCAGCTGTCGTTGACGAAGTTCCTCCTGGTCACGGACGGCGCGGTCGACCTGAAGGACTTCACGGCGACGCTGGTCTACATTCTCGAGCGGACCAATCCTGAGACCGACCTCTACGTCTTCTCGAACCTCTCGATGGACACGCTCGACTACACGGGGCCGAGCGTCAACGAGGGTTCGAAGGGCGTGTGGCTGGGCGTGGGCGACAAGGTCAGGGATCTCCCGCGGGCCTTTGACGCGGAGCGTCCACCTCACGGGAGTACCGATGTCCGCGTCTTCTGTCCGGGGGTGCTCGTGGTCGGCGCGGCGGCGTACGCCGAGGATTCCGGCGCGCCGGCACGGCTCGCGGCTGACCCCGTCCTGCGCGGGTGGCCGCTCGTCGTGGTGTCCGATGAGCCGCGCCGCGCGGCGGCCAGCGCGACGAACTTCCTGTGGACGACCTTCACAAGGTTCGAGCCCGGTGCCGACATCCACGCCGCTGCGACACGGATCGTCAGGAATCACATCGCCTACACCGCGCCCGTCGTGATCGACGCGCGGATGAAGCCGTGGTATCCGACGGAGGTCACCTGTCGTCCCGATGTCGCCGCGCAGGTTACCGGGCGATGGCGCGAGTACTTCCCGTCGCGCGACGTCGAGATGGGCGACAGCGAACGGGGGCATCTGGATTAGAGGTTCTAGGGTTCCGGGGTGCTGGGGTTCTAGGGTTCTGAGGTTTTGGGGAGGGCGGATGTCGACGATGTCGCGGGTCGCGCTGGCGGTGGTCGTGGTGGCGTCTGTCGGCATCGCTCCAGCTGCGCGCCAGCAAGCACCGCCGCCGCAGGCACCGAGTCAGCCGGCCGACCAGCAGCCTGCGCCGCCGACGTTTCGTGTCGAAGCGAACTTCGTGCGGGTCGATGCCTTCGTGACCGAGGACGGCCGGCCGGTGCGCGATCTCGGCATGGCCGACTTCGAGGTCCTCGAGGACGGGGTCCCGCAGGAGGTCGAGACGTTCGAGCGCGTGGACGTCCGAACGAACATCCCACAAGAAGAGCGGGTCGAGCCGCAGACGGCCGCCGAGGGACGAGCGATGGCGAAGGAGCCTCGCAGCCGTGTCTTCGTCCTGTTCCTCGACACCGACCACGCCAGCGTCGACAGCTCCCAGCGGATGCGCACCGCGATCCCGAAGCTGCTCAACGACATCATCGGCCCTGACGACCTGTTCGCCGTGATGGTGCCGGGCATGGCCCCCGAAGACATCACATTTGCGCGGCGCACGCTGGTCATCGAGAACATCCTGGAACGCTACTGGGCGTGGGGACGCCGCCACCGGGTCACCGGCCGTGACGAGATCGAGGAACTCTACGTGTCCTGCTATCCCACCAACAGCCGATGCGAGGAGATCGGGCTCGAGATGATCGATCGGCGACGCGAGCAACGCGTCCTGGAGTCGCTCAGGGCCCTGGTGGGCTACCTGCGGACCGTGCGCGAGGAGCGGAAGGCCATCATCGCGGTGAGCGAGGGCTGGCGGCTCTACCGCCCGGATCGGGTGCTCGTCGAGGGCGTCGGGTGCACGCGACCGTCGTCGACGACGCTCGGGACCAGTCCGCAGGGGCGGCTCGTGCCGGATGCCGATCGGGCGCATGGCGAACTGCCCAGGGGCGATTGCGAACAGGACCGCATTCTGCTGGGGCAGTACGATGGCGACCAGGAATTTCGCGACCTGCTCGACGAGGCGAATCGTTCCAACGCCAGCTTCTACCCAGTCGACCCGCGGGGCCTTCCCGCCTTCGACCGGCCGTTGTCCGATCCGCGAGCGCTCAGGGTCGTGGAGGACATGGCACTGTTGCGCCAGCGCATCGAATCGCTTCAGACCCTGGCCGGGGCCACCGACGGGCTCGCCATCGTGAACAGCAATGACATCGAACGTGGACTCCACCGAATCGTCGACGACCTCACGTCGTACTACCTGCTCGGGTACTACTCTACGAACCCGAAGCTGGACGGTGGCTACCGGAAGATCACTGTCCGCGTGAAGCGTCCCGGCGTGGAGGTGCGCGCGCGTCGCGGCTACCGGGCCGCGACGGAGGCCGAGGTGGCCGCCCGCCGCGAGGCGGAGGTCGAGGCAGCGAGGGTGGACCCCGCCAGGATGGCTCTTGATGCGGCATTCTCGGCCCTCGGGAAGTCGGCCGGAACCCCGCGGATGCAGAGCCTGTCTGGGTGGGTTCCAGGAGAGACGGGCCTCTCGGCGGTCTGGATGGTGACCGAACTCGAAGCCGGCTTCGCCAGGCGCCCTGAATGGCAGCAGGGCGGAACGGTCGAGTTGCAGTTGGTCACACCCGGCGGCGACGTGGCGTCGGAGTCGAAGACCGAACTCGCACCAGGCGGTCGCCTCATCGAACAGCAGTTCACGGCGCTCGAACTCGGGCCGGGCGAGTACGTGTTGCGCCTCCGCCTACGCCCGACGGGTGGGGGACTGCCTTACCAGGAGGCCACGCGGTTCTCGGTTCCCGACGACGTCGCCACTCCGGGTTCTCCCCGGTTCCTGCGCCGGGGCCCGTTGACCGCCCACGCGTTCCAGCCGACGGGCGACGTGCGCTTTCGACGCACGGACACGCTCAGAGTGGAGGTCCCGCTCGCGGGCGACGGCGAAACGTCGGTACGCGCAGAGCTCCTGGATCGAAACGGCGGCATCATGACCGTCCCGGTGACGACAGCCGTGAGACGCGATGCGAAGTCCGGCGTCACCTGGGGCACCGCCGACGTGTCGCTGGGGCCGCTGGCGGCGGGCGACTACGCGGTGCGCCTGGTCATGGAACGGGGGCAGACGCGTCACGAGCGGCTGATCGCGTTCAGGGTGGTGCCGTGACCGTCGCCTGCTTGACCGCTTCTACTTGAACGAGCGCGTGAAGAGGTCCGCGATCGCTGCGGCTCCGGCTGCGTTGAGCACGCGCGTTCCGGTGCCCGTGAAATGTGCGTGGCCGATCACGGGCAGGTCGGTGCCCGTGCGTGGACTCCAGAAGGTCTGTCGCCACGTGAACCAGGCGCCCTTCTCCTGGTCGAAGACGTGCAACGGCTTATTGCACAGCTTGGCAAACTCGGCACCCCACCCGGTGCCACCTTTGACGGTGTTGTCGGGGAGGATCGCGCCGACGACGTAGATCTCCTGGCCGTTGTTGATCTGATACCAGATGCTCTGCAGCACTTTCCTCAGCGTGGGGCTGTCGGTGTAGCGACGGCTCATCAGGCGCGAGATATACTCGAGGCTCACGTCCCCGGCGTTCAATTCCTCGTGATTGAGGAACCGCAGGCCACGGTGGCGTGCCGGGGCGTGCCCGTCGAACGTGAAGTTGACTTCCTCAATCCCATGACGTTCCGCGTTGGCGCCGAACTCGCACTCGGCGCCGGCGGCGCCCCCGCTGAACAGGATGAACTCCGATCGAGTCATTGAGGCTCCTTTCGCCAGCCCATCAGTGTATCAGCAGCCGCAGAGCGACGGCTCGGGCGGCGGGGTGGCCACAAGTCCCGAGGTGCGGGTCATCGGCCTCGTCTCCGACACGCACGGCCTGGCTCGCCCTCAGCTCGGCCGTGCGCTGGCCGGCGTCGAGCTCATCCTGCATGCGGGCGACGTGGGCCATCCCCGCGTGCTCGACGAGCTGCTGGCGATTGCACCGGTGCGGGCTGTCCTGGGCAACGTCGACGACCCGCGCAACCCAGCCCTGGCGTCGCTGCTCGAACTCGAAGTGGGAGGTGTCACCATCCACGTGAGTCACGGTCACGAGCTGGGGGCGCCGACACCCGTGCGTCTCGTGGAACGCTACGACGCCGACGTCATCGTCTACGGCCACACCCATCGGCCGCTCGTCGAGCGGATTGGGCGACAACTCGTGATCAATCCCGGGGCCGCCGGGCCGGCACGCTTCCATCTCGTGCCGAGCGTGGCACGGCTCCTGGTTCGCAACGGGCTGGCAGAGGCGGAGCTGGTCGCGCTCGTCTAGCCCGGGGCGGGGAAGAGCCCCCGGCAGCGGCGGCGAGTTCGCGGCTCGCTACGAAGGCCGCTGGGCGATGAGACCGAGGGGCACCGCCCTGAGGCCACGCCAGGCCCGGGTCCGCCCCTCACGGTTGCGCACGAGCAGCTGCGCGGACAGCCCCCCATCGAGCGCGACGGCCGACCGGCATCCGAGCGCCCCCATCACCGCCGCCATCTCGGGATTGGTGAGTCCGAGCGGCAGGAACTCGCCAGCAGAACCCAGCCCCCGGAAGCGGGTCATGGCAAAGAGCAGCCGACCATCTTCGAGCACGCCGAGCCCAAGCCTCGCATCCCGGTGCGTCACATCGAGGCCAGGGCCGGGTTGCCTGAGCGCCTGGGGCACGCGCCCTCC
>JAFNAJ010000260.1 GCA_017860085.1 Acidobacteriota bacterium
CTCGAGCGTGGGCGCCGGCCACGCGTGCAGTCGCGCTGCGGCCGAGTCCCACGCGCGCACGGGATCGCCGACGAGTAGCACCAGCACCAACGTGAGCGCGTACGCGACTTCCCACGCAAACCGCGGTCGAGCGGCCGCGGCTGCCCACCGCGCGGCCCACCGTTCGTGCCACGCGCGGCGCCTGGGTCTTCCCGACGTGGCCGCCAGCACACGCGCGGTGAAGCCCGCGTCCGGATCCCGCTCGGCCAGCGCCCGAAGCTCCGCGTGCAAGCTGGGCAGCGTGTCGGCCAACGCGCGGCACTCGGCGCAGTGTTCCAGGTGACCGTCGACCAGCGCGCGCTCGGGCGCACCCAGCGGCTCGTCGATCTCCCCGCCGAGAATCAGCCTCGCACACGCACACGCCGGTCCCGACGTGCGCGCCAGCACGTCGGCCACGAACGCGTCGTCGGGTCCGGTCGGTGTCATGGCTGGCCTTGCTCACGCCCCAGCGCGAGCACCTCCTCGGCAAGCTCCACCCGCGCGCGGCTGGCGCGCGACTTCACCGTACCAGCGGGAATCCCCAGCAGCGTGGCGACGTCGCGAACCGACAGTTCCTGCACGTCGCGCAGCATCACGATCTCGCGGCTCAATGTCGACAGCCTGGCCAGCGCGGCCTGCACCAACCGGTGTCGCGACCGGTGCTCCAACTGCTCGGCGGGCCCCGGCGACACGTCGGCGACCTGCACGCCTTCCTCCACCGGTACGACCCTCGGTGGTTGGCGCACGCGCCTCCGGCGCTGATAGTCGATGGCGCGGTTCCTGGCCACCTGGCACAGCCAGGCCACGAAGCCCTCCGCCTCGGCCCACCGCCCCCGCGTCTCGTACAGGCGTACGAAGACCTCCTGCGCCAGGTCGCGCGCCTCGTCGCGGTCGTCGAGGTAACTGCACGCCAGCGCGTACACTCGCCCCTGGAAGCGGCGGACAAACGCCTCCCATGCCAGTTCGTCGCCGGCTTGGCAGCGCGCGATTAGTACGCCGAGATCGAGGTCAGCCATCAGCAGCCGGCCAGACGCTGTCGGCGCCCGGCCGCGCCCGTCTGTGAAGGAAACGCACGGAGCGGACCTGCGGTTCCATTTCCGGCGTGAGACCGAGGCGCGTTGCGGGCCCGGACCGTGTTTTCTGGCAGAATCGGTGCGTCATGGTCGCGAGGCGGCCGCGGGCACCGATGCGAAACTCACACGACGACGGCACGATCGACAGCCTCGAACTGCGCATCAAGCGCGTCGAGTCGGTCTTGATTCTCCTCTCCATCGCGGCCATCGCAAGCGGCGACTATCTGTTTGGTCCGCGGATCTCCCTCGGCTACCTGTATCTCATCCCGCTGAGCTACAGCGCCCTCACCCACCCGTGGTCGATCACCGTGGTGCTCGTGACCGTGTGCGTCGTGCTCCGTGAGACCTTCGGGCCGTTCGCGTACGCGAGCTGGGCTCTCATCGCGCGCGACTGGATCCTGGTGGGCGCGTTCCTCGCGGTCGTCACGA
The DNA here is from genome assembly GCA_017860085.1 of Acidobacteriota bacterium. GTDB lineage: Bacteria > Acidobacteriota > Vicinamibacteria > Vicinamibacterales > JAFNAJ01 > JAFNAJ01. The sequence continues at coordinate 1,521 of JAFNAJ010000260.1, forward strand.
CCTTGCACCGCCTCGGGGCAGCCAGGGCGGCCTTCTTTCGACAGGCGCGCGAGCAGCGCGACGAACTGCGTCGGGAGGTCGAGATGGCGGCCGCGATCCAGCGTCAGATTCTCGACCAGCATCGCCCGCCCGAAGGGCTCCTCGATGTCGCGGCGAGCATGATTCCTGCCAAGGTTGTCGGCGGAGACTACTACGACTTCATTCCGCTCACGCCTCGCCGATTCGGCGTGGTGATTGCCGACGTCGCCGGCAAGGGGCTGCCGGCGGCTCTCCTGATGCCCGCCGTCAAGATCGCGCTGCGCACACTCGTTTCCGAGTACTACGCGCTCTCCGACATCCTCCGTCAGCTGAACGGCATCTTCGTCGAAAACAGCCCGGCCGCCTCGTATTTCACGATGGTGTGTGCCGTGTTCGACGCCGAGCGCAGTCGCCTCGTCTACAGCAATGCCGGCCACCTGCCGGTGTTGCGCGTTCGCCCGACGGCGGGGGAGGTGGAGTGGCTGGCCACCGGTGGCACGGCGATCGGCCTGCTACCCGACGTCGAGTTCGAGACCGGCCAGGTCGATGTGGAGCCGGGCGACGTCTTCGTGTTCTACACCGACGGGATAAGCGAAGCGCACGACGAGGCTGGCCTCGAGTTTGGCCGCGACCGGCTTGCTGCATTGGTAACCGAGCACCGACGCGAACGCGCGCAGGCCCTCGTCTCGCTCGTTCACTCGGCCGTCACCCGGTTTCGTGGCGGCGAGCCCCCGTTCGACGATGCGACCGTCATCGTGGTGCGCATCCCGAACAGCTAGACGGGGACACTCATCTTTTTGGAGTGTCAATATTTTGACGCCCGACGTCCGGCAACGACGTCTCTTGGGCTGTGCTGCTTGGGGGCGCGGGACCGTACCAAGCACACGAACCCGGTCGGTCGAGCCGAAGTGATGTAGCTGTCAGGCGGGGGACGAGGAGCGTTCGCCGAACGAGACAGTCCGCGTGACGGCTGCGAGGGCACGCTCTTCGCCGGGCGAGACCAACGTGACCGCGGTGCCGGTCGCCAGCGCGCGCCCGGTGCGCCCGGCCCGGTGGACGTAAGTCTCGGGCGAGTGCGGCACGTCGTAGTTGACGACGTGCGTGATGCCGTCGACGTCGAGACCGCGCGCGGCGAGATCGGTCCCGACAAGCACCTGGTAGCGCCCGGCGCGGAATCCTTCGATCGCCTGCGTGCGATCGCGCTGCTCGCGGTCGGCGTGCAGCGACGTGACGCGGATCTTGCGGGCGGAGAGCTGCGAGGCGAGGCGCTCGGCCCCTCGCTTGGTTCGGACGAACACGAGGACCGACCCGGTCTCACGGCGGAGGAACCGCAGCAGCCAGTCGGTCTTCTCGCCCGCAGGCACCGTTTCGACCGCGTGGGTGATGGTGCGCGCCGCGGCGTTGCGTTCACCCACCTGGACGAAGGCCGGGTCTCGCATGATGGCCTTGGCGAAGCCGACGATCTCGTCCGGCATCGTGGCGGAAAACAGCAACGTCTGACGCTCGGATGGCAGGCCCGAGACGATGCGCCGCACGTCAGGCCAGAAGCCCATGTCGAGCATCCGGTCGGCCTCGTCCAGCACCAGGGCTTCGAGGCCATCGAACGACCCGGTCGAGGCGCGCATGTGGTCGAGCAGCCGACCAGGGGTTGCCACGACGAATGGCACGCCGGCCGTGAGCGCGCGTGTCTGGGGCTCCATCGGGGCGCCGCCAAAGACGGCCATGCTCGCGATGCCCGCGTGATAGGCGAACCCCTGGACGTCGTCTTCGATTTGCGCGGCCAGCTCGCGGGTCGGCGTCAACACCAGGACCCGTGTGCGCGAGGCCCCCGCGGCGAGATCGGCAGGTCCCGTCGCCGCTCCGGCACGGTGCAGGCGCTCGAGCAGCGGCAACACGAAGGCGGCGGTCTTGCCCGTGCCGGTCTCAGCACACGCGATCAGATCGCGCCCGCTCCGCACAATCGGGAGCACGGCCGACTGGACCGGGGTTGTCTGCTCGAACCCACGATCCTGAATCCCGCGGAGCAGGTCGGGGTGAAACCCGAGGGCGTCGAAGGTCAAAGGGTCGGTGGACGCCTCTGTGGGCTCGAGGGGGGCGTCACCAGTCCTGGGGCGCGAGCGGTGGGTGACCGCGGTCTGGCCCTGAGACAGGGAACGGGGTCTGCGGCGCGGGCCGCGCTGGGGGCGATGTACTGGTGTCGTCAAATCGTATCGAAGGGCCCTGTGTTGGTGCGAAGTTCCGGCGTGTGTGCAGGAGGGTTCGTTGGTTGGGGCTGCTCAACCAGACGTTAGTGTGACACAGGTCGGCAGGAAACCCAAAAATCTCCAAAAGGGGACACTCATGCCACCCACGCGCGGAGCCATCGAGAGGTTCGCTAGGCCGTCAATAATTTGACACTGCAATAAGATGAGTGTCCCCATTTTCGCGCGCTCGCGGACAACTCGTCTCCGGGGCATGACACATGCCGGGAACCTTCTGTCCCGGGGCTGCGCCTCTCCATGCGAATTCCTCAGGGGAATCGCAGGTTGCCTGGACGGGTCGGCTGGCAACACCGTTGCACACAGGTATCTCGGCTCGTCCTGCCGGAGGTTCGCATGCGTCACAGGGGACAGGTTCTGCTCGGCGGTCTGACCGTCATCCTCATCATCGGCCCACCCGTCATCGCGTCGGCACAGACCTACGTGGGCGACAGCGCCGTCCGGCTCCAGGTGAAGCCCCGCGACGCCGAGGTGTTCGTCGACGGCTACACCGTCGGGGTCGTCGACGACTACGACGGCAGTTTCCAGCAGTTACCCCTGCCGCCGGGCGAGCACGAAATCGTGCTCTACAAGGAGGGCTACCGCACCGTGCGGCAGAAGATCCTGCTGAGGCCGGGTGAGATCTACAAGGTGAAGTACGCCATGGAACCGCTTGGCGCTGGTGAGACCACCGAGCCGCGTCCGACGCCGCCGCCGGCACCGCCGCCAGAGCCTCCGGGCGCACGCCGCGGGCCGGAGGCGTTGTTTGGACCAGCGGGGCCACGCCCGCGACCACCCGCCGCGCCTGCGGCCGAGAACGTCGGCGTGCTGTCGGTTCGGGTGCAGCCGCCAGACGCCGAGGTGTGGGTCGACGGCGAACGATGGCAGT
>JAFNAJ010000261.1 GCA_017860085.1 Acidobacteriota bacterium
CCGTCGGCCGCCGGCGCGAGCCGCGAGGGCGAACACGTGTTCATCGTGAACGCTGGAGGAGCGCCGCTCGTCGAGGCCCGACTCGATCTTTCGACGATCCCCGCCGCCCGCGCCAGAGCGAGGACCCTCATCGTGCGCACCAGCGCCGGCGTCCTCGCGGTCGGCGCCTTGGTCGTGGCGCTACTCCTGGGGTCTCACCTACCCTACTGCCGGTCGGTGCAGGCGTACGCGACTCGTGCAACAGCAGTGGCTGCCGTCCTGTTTGGTGCACGTGCGCTCGGCGCCGTCGCACTCGACGTGCCCACGTGGTTGCCCATCGTGGTCTCAGGGGCTGCCACTCCGATGGCTCCAGCGAGCCTCCTGCTCGACGCCGGCCTGACGATCTGCCTGGTGGCCATCCTCGCCGACGCGGTCTACCTGGCCCGCCTCTCCCTGCGCCGCCTTCGCGCCGCGCCGACCCGCACGCGCGGTCATTCGGTGTTGGCTGCCGTGACGCAGATCGCGGCGGGAGCGATCGCCGGCCTGATTCTGGCGTGGTTCGGCACGATGCTCGGAGGCTTCGTCGGTCGCAGCAACGTCGATGTCCTCCACCTCTCGCTGCACCCCCTGGAGGCCGATCGGCTCGCCCTGCTCGCCGCCTTGATCCTGGGATCGGCGGCCTGTGTCTGGGCCCTCGTGACGATCTACTCAGCCGCGCTCCTTCCCTGGCGCCCGACGCGCAGCCGCATGACGACGGCGGTCCAGATCCTGCTGGCGTGGGTGGCGCCGGGCATCCTGGTGATCGCGGCCGCCGCGCAGGATCGGACCGTGGCGGTGATCCCGCTCGTGACCATGCTGATCATGTCCGCGGCCGCCGCCTGGATGATTGCGGGGGGCCTCGGCCGCTTTCGTCATGGCTCCCACGCGCGACGGCTCGCGCTGCTGGTGTTCTCCCTGGTCGTCCCGGCGTTGCTCCTCTACCCGTCGCTGGCCTACTACGCGGAGCGGGAACAGGAGCGCCTGGTCGAGTCGGTGTACGGCCCTCAGGCGATCGGTCACCTGCAGGACCTCCAAGCGCGGCTCGCCGACGCGCTGCACGCAGTGGACGCGGCCACGGGTCTTCCTGAGATCGTGGCGGGACTGAGCCAGGTGTCCGAGACGCCGGACACCGCCGCCGCCTTTTCGCTGTGGCGCCGCACTGCGCTGGGCGACCAGCGCCTTACGTCGGCGGTGGAGCTGTACGCGCCCGACGGCCGGCTGGTCAGCCGCTTCGCGCTCAACTTCCCCGAGTACGCGCCCCTCACGCAGCGCTGGCAGGCCTCGTTCTGCGAGTGGGAGGTCTTCGGCGAGGCGCTGTCGTTCGGCGCCGAAGAACGCCGGCTCCTCCACGCCGAACGGGCGCTCTGTGACCGGAACGGCCAGGCCCAGGGCGCCATCGTCATCCACGTGATTCCCGACTACGACGCGCTGCCCTTCGTCTCTGCACGGACGCCCTACTTCGCCCTCTTCCGCAACGCGGGGGGCGGCATGCCCGAAGGCCGCCAGGGCCGCGATGTCGAGCTCATCATCTACGGATGGGGCCGCACGCCTCTGTATACGTCGACGGGTCGCGCCTGGCCGCTCGATGATGGCTTGTTCGGTCGCATCTATCGTTCACGCGAGGCGTTCTGGACCGATCTGGTGGAACGGTCCGAGCGATACCGCGCGTACGTGGCGAACGATCGGTTCGGCATCTACCTCCTCACGTTTCCACGCCTCGACGCCTTCGCCCACCTGGTGCACCTGGCCGAGATTGGATCGCTGGCCACGCTGCTGGCAGTGCTCATCCTCGTGGTCGTGGCCTTGGCCCGAACCCTCGATGCCTCTGCCGAGCGCCCGGGCCGCCTCCTGCTCCGGGAGGTCCGCACGAGTTTCTACCGCAAGCTCTTCCTCGCTTTTGTGGCTTCAGCGGTCGTGCCGGTGCTCATCCTCGCACTGGCCGTGCGAGCCTACGTCGCGGGACGCCTGCGGGCCGACGTCGAGGCCGAGGCCAGCCGCACGGTGTCTGTCGCGCGACGGGTGATCGAGGAGTCGATCGCGCTCCAGCGCGGAGGTCAAGAGGCCTTCACGAGGCTCGACGATGACGCGCTGGTCTGGATCGCCAAGGTGATCGATCAGGACGTGAATCTGTTCGACGGCCCAGAGCTCGTGGCCACGAGCGAGCGCGACCTGTTCGCATCGGGCCTGCTGTCGACACGCGTCTCCGAATCGGTCTACCGAGCCGTTGTGATCGATCGCCTGCCGACCTTCGTTGGTGAGGAGCGCGTTGGCGACTTCAGGTTCCTGATGGCGGCCGCGCCGGTGCGCACGACGGGACGGGACTCGATCATTGCCGTCCCGATGGCCCTTCGCCAGCAGGAGATCGAGCGTGAAATCGACGAGCTCGACCAGAGCATCCAGCTCGGCACCGTCGTGTTCATCCTGCTGGGGGCGGCCATCGGTTTCTGGATGGCGGAGCGCATTGGCGATCCCGTGCAGCGGCTGACGCGCGCATCCAGGCGCATCGCCATGGGCGATCTCGACGCGAGGGTCCTCGTGCGCACGTCCGACGAGCTGCAGCGGCTGGTCGAGAGCTTCAACACCATGGCGGTGGAACTGCAGCGGCAGCGGGTCCAGCTCGAACGGACCAACCGTCTCGAGGCCTGGGCCGACATGGCCCGGCAGGTCGCGCACGACATCAAGAACCCGCTCACGCCGATCCAGCTCGCCGCCGAGCACCTGCTGCGCGTGAACCGCGATCGCGGCGAGCCGCTCTCGCCGGTCCTGCAGGAGTGCATCGACTCGATCCTGGCCCAGGTGCGCATCCTGCGGCAGATTGCCTCGGAGTTCTCGAGCTTCGCCACGGCCCCCGAGGTCAGGCTGGCGCCGACCGACGTGGGCGACCTGCTCCGCGAGGTGCTGTCGGTGTATGGCAGCGGGATCGCGGGGCGAGTCGCGATCGAGCTCGAGGTTCCGGCCGACATGTCACCCGTGGTGATCGACCGGACCCTTGTTGGCCGAGCCGTGACGAACGTCGTCGAGAACGGGCTCCACGCCATGCCGAGTGGCGGGACGTTGTCGGTCGTGGTGACGGACGAGCCCGACGGTGTCGAGATCGCGATTCGCGACACCGGCGTCGGCATGGATGACGCGGCGGTCGACCGGGTGTTCGAACCTTACTTCTCAACCAAGGCGATCGGGACGGGACTCGGGCTCACGATCGCGAAGCGCAACGTCGAGCTGCACGGCGGGACGATTCGCGTGGCGAGCCGCCGCGGGATCGGCACGACGGTGACCGTGCGGCTGCCGAGAAAGGCGGACGCCGAGCCGCCGCTCCAGTCGAGCCCGACCTAGGCGGAGACCGTCAGCCGATGTCGTGCGGGCCGTCGGAACTCAGCCCGGGCTTCGGCAACGCCGCCGGCGCCGTCCTGGTGTCGTGACGCTTGAGGCGGGACATCGCGAAGCCGATGAGCCCCGAGGCGAGGTATGTGTACGCAAGGACGACCAGGGTCACCTGGGGATGCGTCGCGATGGCGGCAATGACCAGCGCCATCAGAATGAGGTTGCGGTAGGAGCGCGGCGCGCGCAGGTCGAACGTCTTGAAGCTCCGGTACCGGATGGTGCTGATCATCAGGAACGCCGGCACGAGCACCATGGGCAGCGCGAGGGCCGCGTGCCACCCGTGCAGTCCGTACGGGTAGGCAAAGACCGTGGAGGCGGGCACGGCGGCCGCCGCAGGGCTCGGCATGCCGGCGAAATATCGCTTGTCGGTGCTCGAGGCGGTCTGGATGTTGAACCGCGCCAGGCGAATCGCGGCCGCGGCCACATAGATAAAGCCGGCTGCCCAGCCCAGTCGGCCGAACGGCGCGAGCCCCCACGAGAACGCGAGCACGGCTGGAGCCACACCGAACGAGATGACATCGGCCAGCGAATCGAACTCGACGCCGAACGCGCTCGTGGCGCCCGTCAGTCTCGCGATGCGTCCATCCAGCATGTCGAGCACCACGGCGAAGCCAATGAACGGGGCGGCCGTCTCGTACTCCCCTCGCATCGCGTACACGACGCACGCGTAGCCGCAGAACATGTTCGCCATCGTGAACAGGCTGGGGAGCAGATAGACGCCCCGCCTGCGGCCGTGGTATCGCCTCGCGCGCTCCCGGAACGTGTTCATGGCCTCTGCGCGCGCCCCGCCTGCGGGTCAGCCGGGGCCAGGCGAGCCAGCACCGTCTCGCCCGCGCGAACCCGCGTTCCCCTGGTCACCGAAAGGCCGGCCGATGGAGGGACGAAGACGTCCATGCGCGACCCGAACTTCATGAGGCCGAGCCGCTGACCGGGTCCCACGACCTGTCCTTCCTCGAGCCGGCACACCACCCGGCGTGCCAGAACTCCGACGACCTGCCGCGCCACGACCTGCACGCCCGCCCCTTCGAGCCAGATCTCGCACCGCTCGTTCTCGCGCGCAGCCTCATCGCGGTACGCCGCCAGGAACCGACCCGGGCGGTACTCGACGCGGGTCACGCGCCCCGCGATCGGGACACGGTTGATGTGCACGTCAAGTGGCGAGAGAAAGATGCTGACTTGCTGCCACTCACCCGGCGGCGCGATCCCCGGCTCCGGGCGGCCGGCCACCACGACGCGGCCGTCGGCTGGCGCCAGCACGAGCGAGCGAAAGAACCACAACATGAACAGCGCCAGCGCGCCAAAGGCCGTGGCGAGGATGGTCCACCCCGCCACGGCGCACAGGCCCGCTGGAACCACGAACGCCAGGACGAACGGAAAACCGGCCCGGTCAATGCTCATGTGCCAGAACCCGAGCCGTCGGCCCTGGCGCGGGGGCCGTCAGCGCCACCTTTGAACCACCGGGCGGCCGGTTGAGATGATCTAGGTCGATGCAGCCACGCCTTCGCGGTACCGTCGCAGGATGTCTTCCATGCGGTCCTTGAGCTGCAGCTTGCGCTTCTTGATCGTGGTTTCTTCGAGTTGCTCGGCGTCGGAGAGGTAATGCTTGCTGGCGAGAGCCTGCAGACGTACTTCCAATTCGTGATGCGCGTCGTAGAGCTCGCGGTATTCGGTGTCTGTTTGCAGCACATGCTCTTTGAGCGCCTGCGTGTCAGGCATGCGGCCCCTCCTTGGAGAGGATGACGGCTGGGGATTGGTATCACCCAGATTTCAAGCGCAATCTACCACCGGCCCGGGGTCGATTCAAGCGACGTCGGTCTCCCCCAGACCAGGGGGACCTCCCGGCAGACGCTCGAGCCACAGGATGAGGGCGTCTTCGGGCGGGTTCGTGTAGTAGCCCCGCCTGACACCAGCCTGCACGAAGCCGAGCGCCTCGTAGAGGCGGCGTGCCGAGAGGTTCGAGGCTCTCACCTCGAGCGTTGCACGGGCGGCACCCTCGCCTGCCGCCAGACCCAGCACCGTGCGCACGAGAAACGCGCCCAGACCCCGCCGACGCCATTCGGGTGTCACGGCGAGGTTATTGATGTGCAGTTCGTCGAAGATGAGCCAGCCAGCACAATAGCCCGCCACACACCCGTCGGGCGACCGGAGGACGAAGATCCGGGCGACGTCAGAGTTGCGCGCCTCCCACTCGTACATCTCTCGGGTCCACGGGTTGGTGAATGAGGCCTTGTCGACGGCGACGATGCCCTCGAGGTCGCGGTCGAGGCGCATCGGCTCGACCACCCAACCTGGCTCCGGGCCGGGGACCCCAACTGGCTCGCCCGGCGACGTCATCGCGAGCCCCGTCCGGTGTGCCGCTGCTCTCGTGCCCGGTCGCGAGCGACCTCGGCATCGGGACGGCGCACATAGAGGGGTTGCAGGGCGTGGGGCGGGCCGGCCTCGCCGCGCGCGGCCCGCCGCTCCGCCAGCTCGGCGACGGGGCCCGCGAGCAGCGGCGCCCCGGTGATCGCGGTCCCCGGTCCCAGCTGCTCGAGCAACAGCGCGGCGCTCGACGGCGCGGCATTGCCCCCGACGTGAACCCTCCGCCCGCTCGCGACTCCCGCCCATCGCCCCGCCATCTCGGCCGGGCGACCGACAGCTGGGCCATCGAGCAGGCGCAGGACATCCCCCTCGCGGCCCGGTGGTTCCACGAGATAGAGGGCGGCATAGACCTCGCCACGATGCGCGTCGGTCCAGGCGCCCGCGCACTCACCAGCGGCCGGACCGTGCCGTGCCACGGAAAGGGCTTGTGCGAGCGCTTCGAGCGCCGAAACCGCAACCGCCGGGCGGCCCAGGGCCAGCGCCAGCCCCTGAACGGTCGCAATCCCGACGCGAAGACCGGTCAGCGAGCCCGGACCCGAGGCGACCCCGAAGACGTCGACGTCGGTGACTGCCAGGTCCAGCGCCCGCAGCAGGTCGTCGATGGCGCCCGGCAACTGGTCCGAGAACGGTCTGGTGGGATCGGTCGACCGCACGGCGAGGACCAGGCCGTCCTTCCGGATCGCGACGCTCCCCACGGGCGTCGTGGTGTCAAGCCCAAGCACGATCACAGTCAGCAGTCTACCCGGAATGACCTCACCCACCTGCTATACTCGGGACACCCGCAGGGTCTCGCCGCCTCGATGTCGCACGCTTCCGCGCCTGCTCAAGCCACGCCCGCCATGCGTCAGTACCTCGACGCCAAGCGCGAGTACCGCGACGCCATCGTGTTTTTCCGGATGGGCGACTTCTACGAGATGTTCTACGAAGACGCGCTCACCGCCGCGCGCGTCCTCGAATTGACGCTGACGTCGCGATCGCGAGACGCGAGCGGGGCCGCGATTCCGATGTGCGGGGTTCCTTACCACGCCGCGGATGGCTACATCGCGCGACTGGTAAAGAAGGGCTTCCGGGTCGCGATTTGTGAGCAGGTGGAGGACCCGCGAAAGGCCCGAGGCCTGGTCAAGCGATCGGTCGTTCGCGTCGTCTCGCCGGGGACGCTCATCGACGCCAGCTACCTCGACGCTCGTGAGCCATCCTTCATCGTGGCCATCG
>JAFNAJ010000262.1 GCA_017860085.1 Acidobacteriota bacterium
CCGGCGGTCCGCGACTGGTTTGACCGGGCTTTCGGAGAGCCGACCAGGCCGCAGGCGCTCGGTTGGCCGCCTGTCGTGCGCGGGGACTCCACGCTCATCCTGGCGCCCACCGGCTCGGGCAAGACCCTCGCGGCGTTCCTGTGGTGTCTCAATCGGCTCATGTTCTCGCCGCACCCGGCGCCTCGAGAGCGCTGCCGCGTGCTGTACATCTCGCCGCTCAAGGCGCTTGCCGTCGATGTCGAGCGGAACCTGCGAGCGCCCCTGGCGGGCATCGCGCAGCGTGCCGGCGAGCGCGGCGACGCGCACGTCGTTCCGGCCATCGCGGTCAGGACGGGCGACACCCCGGCGAGCGAGCGCGCCCGGTTCCAGCGGGCACCGGCCGACATCCTGATCACCACCCCGGAGTCGCTCTACCTCCTTCTCACCAGCTCGGCCCGCACCGCCCTGCGATCCATCGACACGGTCATCGTCGACGAGATCCACGCTCTGGTGCCGACCAAGCGCGGAGCGCACCTGGCGCTGTCGCTCGAGCGGCTCGAAGCGCTGACCGGTCGGCCCCTCCAACGCATCGGCCTCTCGGCCACCCAGCGCCCGCTCGACGAGGTGGCGCGGTTCCTCGGCGGCACGGTGCCGCGAGAGCCGCGGCGGGCCAGGCAACCGCTCCTGGCGAGCCGCCGCGTCGGCGCCGACGCAGCAGCCGAGTCAATCCACGACGAGTTCGGCGACGAGTCCCAGCCCGTCGAGCACCGCCCGGTGACGATCGTCGACGCGGGTGCCACGAAGACCCTCGACCTCGTGCTCGAAGTGCCCGTCGAGGACATGGCCCGCCTGAGCGAGCCCGTCGAGATCCCGAGTGGTCCCGCGTCGAAGGGTCCGGCGCGGCCGTCGATCTGGACCGCGATCCACCCGCGGCTGCTCGAGCTCGTCCGCGCGCAGCGCTCCACCATCATCTTCGTCAACAGCCGGAGGCTGGCCGAGCGCCTCGCCGGCGCCTTGAACGACCTGGCCGGCGAGACGCTGGTGCGGGCGCACCACGGGTCGATCGCGCGAGCGCAGCGCCTCGAGATCGAAGACAGGCTCAAGGCCGGCACCCTGCGCGGCCTGGTTGCCACGTCTTCGCTCGAACTCGGCATCGACATGGGGGCTGTCGACCTGGTGGTGCAGATCGAGGCGCCGCCCTCCGTCGCGAGCGGCCTGCAGCGCATCGGCCGTGCCGGTCACCACGTGGGCGCGACGAGCCGCGGCGTCATCATCCCGAAGTATCGCGGCGACCTGCTCGCGTGCGCGGCTGCCACGCGCGCCATGCACGACGGTCACGTCGAGGCCACGCGCTACCCGCGCAACCCGCTCGACGTGCTGGCTCAGCAGATCGTCGCCATGGCCGCCATGGAGCGTTGGGCGGTCGACGACCTGTTGGCACGGGTGAGGTGCGCGGCGCCATTTGCCACGCTGGGCCGCGGCATCTTCGAGGGCGTGCTCGACATGCTGTCGGGACGCTACCCGTCAGACGAGTTCGCCGAGCTCCGCCCGCGCATCACGTGGGACCGCGTGGCCGGCACGGTGGTGGGGCGCGAGCACGCACGGCGTGTCGCGGTCGTCAATGCGGGAACCATTCCCGATCGGGGGCTGTACGGCGTGTTCCTCGCGGGCAGCGACCGCGCAATGGGTCGCGTGGGCGAGCTCGACGAGGAGATGGTCTTCGAGAGCCGCGTCGGCGAGACGTTCCTGCTTGGAGCCTCGACGTGGCGGATCGAAGAAATCACCCACGACCGCGTCCTCGTCTCTCCTGCGCCGGGCGAGCCTGGCAAGATGCCCTTCTGGAAAGCCGACGCGCCTGGGCGCCCGCTCGAGTTCGGGCGTGCCATCGGCGCGCTGGTCCGCGCGCTCGACACGTCACCGCACGGAGCCGCCCGCAACCGGCTCGTTCGACAGCACGGGCTCGACGAGCGGGCCGCGGACAATCTCCTCCAGTACCTGCGGGATCAGAAAGCCGCGAGCTCGGCGCCGCCCGACGACCGCACGGTGGTGATCGAGCGCTGCCGGGACGAACTCGGCGACTGGCGGGTCTGCCTGCTCTCCCCGTTCGGCGGTCAGGTGCTCGCCCCGTGGGCCCTCGCCGTGGTGGCCCACGCGCGCGAGCAGATCGGTCTCGACGTCGAGGTGATGTGGACCGACGAGGGGTTTGTGGTGCGATTCCCCGACACCGACGAACCGCCAGACCCGCAGCTGCTCCTGCCCCCCGCAGACGAGGCCGAACGGCTCGTGCTGCGCCAGCTCGGTTCGAGTGCGCTCTTTGCGGCGAAGTTCCGCGAGTGCGCCGGGCGCGCGCTGCTGCTGCCGCGACGCCGGCCCGGTCAGCGCACCCCGCTCTGGCAACAGCGCAAGCGCGCCGCAGACCTGCTGGCGGTGGCGGCGCGCCACGGTTCGTTCCCGATGCTGCTCGAGACCTACCGCGAGTGCCTGCGCGACGTCTTCGACATGCCTGCCCTCACCTCCGTGTTGCGCGACATCGCCTCGCGCGCAACGGAGGTGGTGTCGGTCGAGACGACGATGCCCTCGCCGTTTGCGGCGTCGCTGCTCTTCGGGTACGTCGCCAACTACCTCTACGAAGGCGATGCCCCGCTGGCCGAGCGCCGCGCGCAGGCCCTGTCGGTGGACCAGGCTCAACTGCGCGAGCTGCTGGGCAACGCCGAGTTGCGCGATCTGCTGGACCCCGACGCCATCGCGGACGTCGAGCAGCAGGCCCAGCATCTCGACGAGCGGTATCGGGTGAGGAGCGTCGACGGCCTCCACGACCTGCTGTTGCGCCTCGGCGATCTCTCGCGCGATGAGATCGTCGCCCGCGTGTCGTCACCTGATTCCGACGCGCTGGTGGCCACGCTCGTCGGCAGCCGCCGCGCCCTGTGGCTCGGGATCGCGCAGCAGCGCCGTCTCGTGGCCGTCGAAGACGCCAGCCGCTATCGCGACGCCCTCGGCGTGCCGCTGCCGCCAGGCCTGCCCGGCGCGCTGCTGGCTCCGGTGAGCGATCCCCTTGGCGATCTCGCCCGCCGCTTTGCGAGAACCCACGGTCCCTTCACGGCTGCCGACCTGGCTGCGCGGTACCAGGTGGGGATGCACGCCGCCGAGACCGTCCTCCATCGACTGACCGCGGCCGGGCGACTGGTGGAAGGCGCCTTCAGACCCGGCGGCACCCACAGGGAGTGGTGCGACCTTGACGTGCTCAGCACGGTCAGGCGTCGCTCGTTGGCGAAGCTGCGGCGCGAGGTCGAACCGGTCGAGGCCACGGTGCTCGCGCGGACGCTGACGGTCTGGCAGGGGATCACCCGGCCTCGGCCCGGCCTCGACGCCCTGCTCGACGTCGTCGAGCAACTCCAGGGCGCCCCGATCGCGGCGTCGATCCTCGAGCGCGAGGTGCTGCCTGCTCGCATCGACAGATTCGAGCCCGCGGATCTCGACGCCCTGCTTGCCGCGGGCGAGGTGGTCTGGCTGGGACTGGAGCCGCTGGGCGACCGCGACGGCCGTGTTGGGCTCTTTCTGACCGACCACCTGCCCAGGCTGTTCAGAGTCGCGGCGACAGGCGAGGCGTTGCCGCCGCGTGAACGGGCCATCCTCGACGCGCTCTCCGACGCCGGGGCCGCCTTTTTCCCGGCGCTGCACGCTGCAGCCGGTGCTGGCTTTCCCGACGAGACCGTCGACGCCGTGTGGAACCTTGTGTGGCGCGGTCTCGTGACCAACGACTCGCTCCACGCGCTCAGGGCCTACGTGCGACCCGCAGGACGTGAGCGTCGTGCCAGGAGCAGCGGTCGGACATTCCGCTCGCGCCGGGCGACACCACCCGCAGGCGAGGGGCGATGGTCGCTGGTCGCCGACAGGCTCGGTGACGGCGCGTCCGACACCGAGCGCTCGATGGCGCTGGCCCAGCAACTGATCGCCCGTCACGGCTTCGTCTCGCGCGAGGTCGTCGCGTCCGAATCGGTGACAGGCGGTTTCAGCGCCGTCTACGACGTCCTCAAGACCATGGAGGAACGCGGACGGATCCGGAGGGGCTACTTCGCCATGGGCGTCGGCGCCGCGCAGTTTGCCTCACCCGCGGCGCTCGACCTCCTCCGGTCCTTGCGCACCGCGCCCGAAGAGCCCGAAGTGGTGGTGCTCGCCGCCACTGACCCCGCCAACGCGTACGGCTCGATCCTCAAGTGGCCGGCGCCAGACGCTCCCCTCCCCCTCGCCACGCGAGGGCCGTCGCGGTCGGTCGGGTCGATGGTCGTGCTCGTCAACGGCACGCTGGCGGCGTATCTCGGCAAGCAGGGCCGACAACTGCTCTCCTTTCTGCCGCGCGAGGAGCCCGACCGCTCGGTCGTGGGCCGAGCGCTGGCTCGCAAGCTTGCCGAACTCGCGCGGGTCGACGACGGACGACGCGGGATGCTGATCACCGAGATCAACGGCAGCCCGGCGGCAGAACACCCGCTCACGGCCTACCTTGCCGAGGGTGGCTTCGTCTCCTCTCCCATGGGTCTGCAGGTCCCGAGCGACCGCCTGATTGGACCGCGCGAGATCCGCCCTGGCAAAACAGCACCGCGCCTGCGGTCTTCGCCGTGGAGCCTGCTTCGCCCGACGC
>JAFNAJ010000263.1 GCA_017860085.1 Acidobacteriota bacterium
CTACCAGCGCAACGCCACGCCAGCCTGGTTGTAGCCGACGCCAGACCCGATGAACACGACGAGATCGTCTCGCTCGATGCGTGACTGCTCGATGGCCTCGTCGAGCGCGATCGGGATGCAGGCCGAGCCGGTGTAACCGCAGCGGTCCATGTTGGTGAACGTGCGGTCCATGGGCAGCCCGAGGTCGGCCATCACGAGCTCGATGGATGGCCGCCGCACCTGCGTGAAGATCACGAAGTCGATGTCGTTCACCGCGAAGCCGCCCTGATCGGCGAGACGGCGCACCAGTCGCGGCCAGCCCTCGTGGTTCACCTCGGGGGGATATCGCTCGAGAAGCCTGACCTTCGTGCGCCCGGCCTTCACCGATTCCTCTGACGCCGGTTCGAACGTGCCGCCGGAGTAGATCCCCCAGTGATGGTGATAGGCGCCGTCGGCCTGCATGGCCGCCGTGATGAACCCGGGCGTGCTCCGCGCCTCAACCACCGCCGCCCCCGCCCCGTCGCCATAGAAGAAGATCGTCGGGTCGTTCGGGTCGGCCAGCCGCTGCATCAGGTACACGCCGATGACGAGCACCGTCCGAAAGGACGGGTCGGTGGCGAGCAGCCCTGCGGCCGTGGCGAGGCCCGTGGGAAACGACGCGCACGCGCAACCGATGTCGAACGTGCCCGCTCGCTTCGCCCCCAGCTTGTGCTGCACGACCACCGACGTTGCCGGCGTGATGTAGTCGGGCGAGTCGGTGCCGAGGATGATGAGGTCGACGTCTTCGGGCCGTCGGCCCGCCTTCCCGAGCGCCCGCCTGGCCGATTCGACGGCGAGATCTGACGTGGTCCAGTCGTCGGGAGCCTTCCACCGCGTGCGGATGGCGGTCGACGCCTCCATCTTGTCGACGAACTCCTCGAGACCCGGCACCTTGCCGAACCGCTGCCGCAGGTCCTCGTTCGTCACCTCGAGCGGCGGGAGATAGCGTCCCGTGCCGATGATTGTCGCGTAGCGAGACATGCTGTGAGCCTCAGCCTCTCAGAACCGCGTCGGTTCTTGGTTCGTTCTTCTCAGGTCCCAATCACGAGTCCCCCGTCCACCGACAGCACGGCGCCGTGGACGAAGCTGGCCTCGTCGGAGGCGAGCCAGAAGTAGGCGTTGGCGATGTCGTCGGGCTGGCCCATGCGACCGATCGGGGTACGGCTCACCATCGACTCGATGATCTTGTCGGGCATCGCCTTGAGGATTTCGGTGGCGATGAAGCCGGGTGCGATGCAGTTCACGCGGATCCTGTAGCGTCCCAGCTCGCGCGCCCAGGTCCGGGTCATCGTGATGACGCCGCCCTTCGTGGCCGCGTAGTTGGTCTGCCCGAAGTTCCCGTACAGGCCCACCACTGACGAAGCGTTGAGGATCACGCCGCCGCCAGCCGCAATCATGTGAGGGACGACGGCGCGCGTGCAGACGAAGACACCCTTCAGGTTGACGTCGATCACCTGCTCCCATTGCTCGTCGCTCATCGTCGACACGACGGCGCCGTCCTTCACTTTCACCAACTGCGCGTCGCGGACGATGCCGGCGTTGTTCACCAGGACGTCGATGCGGCCCCAACGGGTGAGGACCTCGGTGACGGCCTGGTCGACGTCGGGCGCCGAGGTGACGTTCACGCGGCGGAACAGGGCGTCGGCGCCCCCGTTCCGGAGGCCGTCGACGAACGACTGGCCTCGGCTCTCGTCCACGTCCCAGACCGCCACGCGGGCGCCGGCCTTTGCGAAGCGCAGGACGGTCGCCTGCCCGATGCCGGCGGCGCCGCCGGTCACGATGACGACACGGTTGGTCACGATGGGCTCCTTCGGTCGGGGGCTGGAGGCGTCAGGCAGCGGGCCGCGAACGGCCGGATGCCGGGTCGTGGGTCCCGTGCGGTCCGTCGCTCGCAGCCCGTCGCCTAGACCTCGATCAGAACGTGAAACGCACGCCGAGCTGCGCCTCGAACGGCGGCAGCGTGTCGATGTACTGCCTGAACCGGGGGTTGCGCACGAGCGGCGTGTTGGGCGCCGCCGGCGTCGGCCCCGAGAGGAACTCGGCGTTCTGCACCGAGTTCACGTCGAAGTTGTCGGTATTGAACAGGTTGAACGCTTCGGCAATCAGGTCGAGACCGGCCCGCTCACCGACTGGCACGCGGTAGATGACGCGCAGGTTCACGGTCGAGAAGCTCGGGCCCTCTTCGCTGTTTCGCGCCACGCCGTCGGGGCGGTCAGAGAACTTGCCGTCGCCGTTCCTGTCGTACCCGAGCCGGCGGTACCAGGGCTGGCCTGACCCGTAGTCGAAGATGGGCGCGATGGTGAAGCCGAGGGGCATTCTGAACACGGCCGAGGCCACGAACCGATAGCGCTCGTCGGCGCGGGACCGGCCCCACTCGGCCTCGATGTCAGCCGGATCGTTCGGGTACTCGGTCAGTGTCGGGCTGAAGTCGTCGTTGATGTTCTTCTTGTCGGCGACGGTGAACGACGCCGTGACGACGTGGCCCCCCTTCAGCGTGCCGTTGAGGCTCATGACGAAGGCCTTGTACTCGGAGTGTCCTTCGTTCGTGTAGGTGTTGATCTGGTTGCGGGTGGTGTTGGGCCGACCGCCTGGCACCCCGTTCCCGCGCCAGTTCGTGTCGCGGACGATGATCTCATCGTCGCCCTTGACGTAGATGCCCTCGAAGTCTGCGAAGAGCCCGCTGTCCCCGATCTTGAAGGTGTAGCCGCCCGTCAGCTGGGTCGCCCACGGGCTCGCCAGTTCGTCAGCGATACGCGTGGCGTCCTTCGGAAGGGGGAAGCCGGTGTTCTTCGGGTTGTTGGGATCGATCAGGAGGCCGAAAGCCGCAACGCTCGCGCGCTGCTGGATGATCCAGCCCGTGTAGCTGTTCTGCTGCAGCTCCCCGTGCGCAGGTATCAGGAGGTAACGGCCGGTGAAGAGGCCCACACCGCCCCGCACCACGTGCCTGCCCGTCCCCGTGACGTCCCACGAGAAGCCAGCGCGGGGCTGCCAGTTGTTCGTGTCGCGTCCCCGTGCCTCCACTTGCAGGGGGCTCGTGAAGTCGGGGTTGTTGCCGTCGGTGTCGAGGTCGTAGCGCAGGCCGACGTTGATCGTGAGGGTCGGCAGCGGCCGGAAGTCATCCTGGATGAAGAACGACCACAGGTCGGTCGTGATTGTCGACTCGGCGGACCCCTCGCCATAGAAATAGAGCAGCGGCGGCAACGCCGGATTGTCCGTTCCATACAACAGCCAGCCTCGCGGGTACACCGGGAAGTTCCAGGTGTCCTCGACATGCTGCCACGCGCCACCGATCTTCAGGTCCTGGGCCCACTTGCCGCTTCCGAGTCGCGTGAAGAAGGTATTGCGAACCTCGAAGATGTCGCCGGTGTCGGTCTGATCGCCCACGATGTTGGCGCCGGTGGTGAGCGTAGTGGCCGCCGAGAACGACTTGGTGACCTCGCTCGAGTTGTTGGGCTCGTCGAACTTGCGGCGGCCGGCCTGCACCGACAGCTGGTTGAGCGATGTCGGGTTCATCGTCCAGGAGTGGGTGGCGGTGAAGTTCCAGTTGTCGCGGTCGAGGTTCATGCCGGTCGACTCGTCATTGACCCCGCCGACACGGAAGTTCTCCTGACGGTAAATCTCGTACATGAACTTGGCGCGGAGGTTCTGACTGCCCGTGAAGCGGTGGTCGAGGCCCACGTAGAAGAGCGACTGGTCGAGGGGAACGGGGATGTCGTCGGCCAACGAGGCATAGGCGCCGCCCGGTCGGAATAGCGCGATGTTGTCCTCGTTGATCTGCTCGAACGACCCGAAGAAATGCGTGCGGTCCCTGACGATGGGGCCGCCGATGGCGAAACCGAACTGCTGGCGGCCGTAGTCGTTCTTCTTCGCCTCGAACTCGCTCTTGGCCCGCAGGGCGTCGTCGCGGAAGAACGCGAAGGCCGAGCCACTGAACTGATTGGTGCCCGACTTGGTGACGATCGACAGGGCGCCCCCCGCCGAGCCGCCGATCTCGGAGTCGAACCGGTTGCTGATGACGCGGAACTCGCTGATGGCGTTCTGGCTGAAGCGGGCGCGGGCCAGGCCGAGGACCGGGTCGGTGAAGTCGACGCCGTCCACCATGATCACGGCTTGGCTCGCGTTGCCGCCGGCACCGATGACCGGGGCGTTGGTGATGAACCGGAACCCGCCGCGCTCGCGCTGAACCCCGGGCGCCAGGTACGCGAGGCGCTGGAAGTCGCGGCCGGCGACAGGCAGCGCTTCGATCTGCTCAGGGACGATGTTGGTCGAGGAGTCGGTCTTGTAGACGTCGACGAGCGGGGCCTCGCCGACCACGTTCACCGTCTCGGCCACTTGCGCGACGCGCATCTTCACGCTGACGCGCAGCGTCTGGCCGACGCGCAGGGTGATGCCGCCCTGGTCCACGGTGGTGAAGCCGGAGAGCTCGATCTTGATGACGTAGCTCCCGGGCGGCAACGCGACGACGCGGGCGAAGCCCTGCGTGTCGGTGACGCCAATCTGCTGATAACCCGTGTCGGGACGGACGATGGTGACCGTCACGCCGGGCAGGACCTGGTCGGTCTCGTCGACGACCAGCACCTCGAGCACGGCGTC
>JAFNAJ010000264.1 GCA_017860085.1 Acidobacteriota bacterium
CTGACGACGTCGTCTCGGTTGGGTCGGCCAATCTCCGTGGCGGCCACGCCGTGCCGGCCGAGCGTCTGCACGACGCGGGGCGCATCCCCGGCGCGAACCTGCAGCACCGCACCGAGCTCTTCGGCAAAGAGCCGCGCCAGCAGGTCGGTCGCGCCTGGAGCCACCGCGGCCGCGTCGATGGTCACGCCGACGTGTCCGGCAAACGCCATCTCGCACAGCGTGACGAGCAGGCCTCCGTCTGACCGATCGTGGTAAGCGAGGACCAGGTCCTCGGCCCGCAACTCGGCAAGCGCCGCGTAGAGACCCTTGATCGCTTCCGGGCTGTCAACGTCCGGTGTCTCGTTGCCCACCTGGTTGTAGACCTGCGCAAGCACCGACCCGCCGAGACGCGACCGGCCCTGCGCCAGGTCGGCCAGAACGAGCACGGTCGGCCCGCGGTCCATGCGCAGTTGCGGCGTCAGGGTGCCCCGCACGTCGTCGCATGGCGCAAACGCCGAAACGATGAGCGAGACCGGGCTGGTGACGGCCTGCGATCCGCGTTCGTCTGTCCACGCCGTGCGCATCGACATCGAGTCCTTGCCCACGGGGATGCTCACGCCGAGGGCCGGGCAGAGATCCAGGGCCACGGCCTTCACCGTGTCGAAGAGGGCTGCGTCCTCGCCAGGCGCGCCAGCCGCCGCCATCCAGTTGGCAGAGAGTTTCACCAACGAGAGCGACCGTACGGGCGCCGCGGCGAGATTGGTGAGCGCCTCGGCGACCGCCATCCGCCCCGACGCCGGCGCGTTGATCACCGCGAGCGGTGTGCGCTCGCCAATGGCGAAGGCCTCGCCTGCGTAGCCGTCGAAGCTCAGCAGCGTCGTGGCGCAATCGGCCACCGGGACCTGCCAGGGACCGACGCACTGGTCGCGTGAGCACAGCCCCCCCACCGTGCGGTCGCCGATCGAGATGAGAAACGTCTTGTCGGCGACGGTCGGCGACCGCAGCACGCGAGCGATGGCCCCGTCAATGCCGATGCCGGTCGAGTCGAACGGCGCGAGGGCGTGCGTGGCACGCACCACGTCGCGGGTCATGCGCGGCGGCTTGCCGAGCAGTGCCGGCAGGTCCATGTCCACGGGCGTCGTGCCGAACAGCGGATCACGCACCTGCAGGTGATGGTCGTCGGTCGCAACGCCGACCACGGCAAACGGGCAGCGCTCGCGATCCGAGATGGCGTGGAACGTCTCGAGCTGGCCAGGAGCGATCGCGAGCACGTAGCGCTCCTGAGCCTCGTTGCTCCACACCTCGCGCGGGGTCATCCCCGGCTCCTCGTTGGGCGCCGCGCGCAGGTCGATGCGCGCGCCACGCCCCGCGCCGTGCACCAGTTCGGGCAGCGCGTTCGAGAGGCCGCCCGCGCCGACGTCGTGAATCGAGAGGATCGGGTTGCGCGGGCCCAGCGACCAGCAGCGATCGATGACCTCCTGGGCCCGACGCTGGATCTCGGCATTGCCGCGCTGGACCGAGTCGAAGTCGAGATCTGCCGTGTTGGCGCCCGTGGCCATGGACGAGGCTGAGCCGCCGCCCATGCCGATCAGCATCCCGGGACCGCCGATCTGGACGAGCAGCGCACCGACGGGAATACCGGCCTTGGTGGCGTGCTCGGCGCGGATGTTGCCAATCCCTCCGGCCAGCATGATCGGTTTGTGGTAGCCGCGGAGCGCACCGGCCACCTCCTGCTCGTACGTGCGGAAGTAGCCCGCGATGTTGGGTCGGCCGAACTCGTTGTTGAACGACGCGGCGCCGATGGGACCGTCGATCATGATCGAGAGCGGCGACGCGATGCGCTCGGGTCGAATCTCCGGCCCTTCCCAGGGGCGCTCGTAGCCGGGGATCCTCAGGTGAGACACCGTGAAGCCGCACAAGCCCGCTTTTGGCTTGGCGCCGCGCCCCGTCGCGCCCTCGTCGCGGATCTCGCCGCCAGAGCCCGTGGCCGCACCCGGGAAAGGAGAGATGGCCGTCGGGTGGTTGTGCGTCTCCACCTTCATGAGGGTGTGCGTCAGGTCGTCGCGGCAACCATAGACGCCCGTCGCCGGATCGACGAAGAACCGACGAACCACGCGGCCTTCCATGACGGCCGCGTTGTCGGCGTAGGCCGACACGGTCCCCTGGGGGTTTCGCCGGTGGGTCGTGCGGATCATGCCGAACAACGACTCGCTCTGCGGCTGGCCGTCGATGACCCACGACGCATTGAAGATCTTGTGACGGCAATGTTCCGAGTTCGCCTGCGCGAACATCGTCAGCTCGACGTCGGTCGGGTTGCGACCTGCGCCGGCGAAGTAGGCGACGAGATAGTCGATCTCGTCAGGGGCCAGCGCCAGGCCGAGCCCCCTGTTCGCCTCTTCGATGGCCGCGCGGCCGCGCGTGAGGACGTCGATCGTGTCGAGCGGTCTCGGCGCGACGTGTCGGAAGAGGTCGCGCGCCTCGTCCAGCGATCGGATCACGTTCTCCGTCATCCGGTCGTGAAGGAGCGGCAGGACTGGCCCGATCTCTCCCGCGCCTACGACGTGGAAGACCGTTCCCCGTTCGATCCGGCGAACAGGCTCGAGGCCACACTGCTTGGCGATGTCGGTGGCCTTCGACGACCAGGGCGAGATCGTGCCGAGGCGCGGCGTCACCACCACCTCGACACCCGCCGCGCCGGCGTCGGATGCGGGCACACCGTAGGTGAGCAGGCGGGCGAGCGTCGCCTGCTCCGAGTCGCTCAATGCCCGATCGGTTTCCACGAAATGCCAGAAACTGGCGGACGACACCGAGAGACTCGGCACGCGCGCGCGAATCCCGGCGTTGAGCTTGTCGAGGCGGAACGACGAGAGGGCGAGACCCCCGCGAATCGTGAGAACGGGCATCTGTGGCGGGATTCTACCGCGTCTGCGGGCCTCGAGGTTTGGCCGTGCCCGAGGACGTTGAGCTGGGTTAGGATCGGCACCTCGCGCGGGAGACACGCGAATGACGAGACCGGACTGGGACGAGTACTACCTGGGCATCGCGCGGGCCGTCTCGGCGCGCGCCAACTGCTCACGCCGGCAGGTGGGCGCCGTGATCGTGGTCCACAACGCGATCATCGCGACCGGTTACAACGGCACGCCGATCGGCGTGCGCAACTGCAACGAGGGTGGCTGCCCCCGGTGCGCCTCCGACGCGCCGACCGGTGCCGGCTACGACGCCTGCATCTGCGTGCACGCCGAGCAGAACGCGATCGTCTTCGCGGCCCGCCACGGCAATGCGACGAACGAGGGCGTGCTCTACACGACCCTGCGCCCCTGCTTCGGCTGCGCGAAGGAGGCCATCCAGGCCGGCATTCGCCGCATCGTGTTCGCAGAGCCCTTCGCGTACGACGCCGAACTGGAAGAGGTCTACCTCCGGCTGATTCGCGAGTCGGGCATCGAGCTCGTCGAACGCGCGGTGCGCTGATCGAGGCTATCCGACGCGGTCCTTCCACGGGGTGGTCACCTGCTGGGTGACGGCCCAGCCAAGCGACTTCATCTCCGCGGCCGCGCGTTCAGAGGCGCGCCCGGTCAGGTGCAGCTCGAGCCGCGTGACGCCGAGCTCCCGGCGCGCACGCTCGGCGATCTCCCCCAAGACCTCTCGTGTGTCCGCGGTGGACCGCACGAAGTCGAGCGGGAGCAGGGCGACGGCCTTGCCGCCCTGGGCCGCCACCAGCGCCCGCGAGTCGGTGAGGATTGCGGTCGTCGGCGTCCGCGCGTGGAAGCGCTCGAGCATCTCGGCACTCTCGACGAAAAACAGCGCCTCGCGCTCGCTCTCGGCTCTGGCGGCTGCCTCGACGTAGTCGGCACATCCCTTCACCTTCACCGCGTCGAGCGCCGCGATCAGCCGCGTCTGCGAGGTGAGGGTGAACCAGCCGTTCTTGAAGAACTGGCCCGCCACCGCCGGGGCCACGCCAATCGCCTTCGCGCGCTGCTCGTTCAGCTTGCGGAGCTCCTCGGGGTCCTTGCCCCACACCAGGCTGCCGACACTCGACGTGGTCGTGACGACGGCCGGAATCGGCACGACGACTTTGGTCGCGATCGATCCGGCCGCGTCGATCTGCCCGATGTCCTTGAGCGCCTGGCGGAGGATCGGGTTGGTCGTGTACGGATCGGCCTTGACCTTCTCCGCCCAACGCCGCATCGCCGACGACACGCCGAGCACGGTGTTCGCCGCCGTCTCAGCGCTGCTGTCCTGACCCTCCGTCGGGCCCTGCTTGTCGGACGCTGTCGCCGAGTCGGCCGTTCGCTTGGTCGCGCGACCGATGTTCACCCCGAGGCGCTTGATGCCCCCGCCGATGCCCTTGGCTGTCTCGACCGGGGCGGTCACGACGCCGGCGGCGGTCTTCCCGACGTTCACGACCGCGCCGCCGGCTGACTTGAGGAAGACCTCCGTCTTCGAGACCTCCTCGAGCGCGGCCAGTGCCTGGATCTCACTGAGCCGGACGGCGAGCTGCGAGCGGCCGACAGCCTCGAGCTTTCCGTAGTCGGAGGTGATCGCGAACTGGTGGAAATAGCTCTGGGTCGTGACCTGTTCCGCCACGAGGTGATGCGGCCCCTTGAGCGCCGCAGCCGGCAGGAG
>JAFNAJ010000265.1 GCA_017860085.1 Acidobacteriota bacterium
GAATGCGACAAGCGTGCCACGGCCACGGAGGCCGGTGTGTCAGGGGTCTGTCCGGTGGTCCCGGAGCCGCTGGGGCAGGGGGTGCCGACGGCTCGGCAGCGGGCGGGGGGGCGTGGGGCCCGGTCGAGTCAGCAGGCCCGGGGTCAGACCGGCGGCCGCGGCCGCACCGCTCTCAGGGCAGGTTCGGGCTGGCGATCAGGGCGGCGATCCCGCTCGACACGTCGTCGCCAGCGAGCAGCGACCACGAAAACGCGCCGACGTACCCCAGGCGGCGGGCCGCGGCCACGATGGTGGCCGGGCCCACGGCCGTGTGGCGTGTGGGAAACTCGCCCAGCAGGAGCGGACGATCGAGGCCGAGCGAGGCCACCCTCTGACTGAACGCGGCGTCGAGGCCAAAACGGTCGTACCAGTGGACCTGGTAGAAATCGAGGCCGAGGCCGCGCACCAGGTCGAGACCGGCGTGACTGGCGACGCCAATCGTGAGCGGTTGCGGCGCGTGCGCGCGAACCGCCGCCACGAGGTCGCCGAGCGCCCGCGTCACCGCCTTCGGTGACACGGCCCCCGGTCGGGCCAGGCGGGCATGCCATCTGGGCAGCCAGTCGGGTTCGTTCATCAGGTCCCAGGCGAGCACGGCCTCGTGGGCGGCGCAGTGGTTGACGAGCGGCACGATGACGCGGTCAATGAGACGCGCGCGTGACGCGGCATCCAACAAATGGCGGCACCGGCCCCCGAGCGTGACACCGCGCTCCTGCCGCGGCCGGTCGCACCAGAGGAAGTCGAGCACAACGAACATGACGCGCAGGCCTCGGCGGCCGAGGGCCTCGAGTCCCACGTCGACGTCGGCGAGGACCGAGCCGTCGAGCGACAGCGCATCCCCGGCGCCCCGCTCGACCATGCCCGCGCGACCGTCACACAGCAGGAACCACCGCAGGTTCGTGATGCCCGCATCCGCGATGCGGGCGAGGGCTTCGTCGAGCCGCCGGCGCCGCGTCGGCTGCGAGAGACCACCCTCAGGCTGCCACGCGTTGGCGCCGAAGTCACAGCCGTAGTGGACCCAGGGAAGGTTGATCCCCAGGAGGAAGTCTTGGAACAGGGGCAGGGCACCGGAGGCAGGGGACTCGGTGGTCGTCATTCGGCGCTCGGCGTTCGGGAGTGAGGCCTCCTTCGTGAGCAGCGCGACCGGGGTCAGACTTGGAATCCGGCAGGGATGCCTAGATTCAAGATCTGACCCCGGAGTGGGCGTCGCGCGCGGACGCGATCCGCTAGCGAATGGGTTCGCCCTGGGGCTCGGCTGGCGGCTTCGGTGCGTCGGGCGGTTGAGGCGGCATCGGCATCCGCCACGGCCGTCCGCGATCATCTTGCCAGCGCATCGGGCGGTCGCCGCGTAGCATGCGCGGCCGCATCCCACGCTCGCCGAACGGTCCGCGCAGCTGCTGCCACTTCTTGAATTGCTCGGGCGTCAGGATCTTCTGGAGGGCCATGCGCTGTTCGACGCGCGCGCGAAGGGCAGACGCGTGGAGCGTGGTCATCTGCTGGATCTTCGCATCGATGGCCTTCTGGTCCAGCGTCTCGGCTCCCATCAACTCCTCGAGCTCCATGCGGGCAATGCGCTGGTCGGCACGCTGACGGATGGCCGCCTTGCGCTGCTCGCTCATGAGCTTCTCGAGGCTGGCTCCCTGGGTCTCGTTCAGGCCCAACAGCTGATGCAGCCGCTGACGGGGCGTCACGAAGCCTTCGTCGCCCGAAACGCCCGCTCTGGGACCGCGCTGCTGCATGCGCGGCTGGGGCTGCGGCGCGGGCGCCGGCTGGGGAGTGGACTGCGCACCCAGCGCGACAGCGCCGGACGCGAGCAAGACGGTCAGGACAAGGGACTTGGCGTTCATGGACAACAACCTCCACTGGTCGGCGTGACGCATCCTCCGGCTCCCGGCGGGAGAGGGCAGGGCCACGTCCCGCCAGCATTCTGACCCATTAGACCGCTCCCTTGTGCCGGGGGTTGAAGGCGCAGCCGACCCCCGGGTTCCGCGACTGGCGTGCGCCGACCGCCACACACCGGGTCGCCTCCGACGGTCATCAGCCGGCCACCGGGATTGGCCTTCAGGCCGGCCGTTCGCGGTGGGCCCACCGGGCCCCGCCGCGGCCCATTGCCGGATTCCCGGCACCGGTGCGTGGCCGGGGCATGCCTGGCACGCAAATGACCGTCTTCCACGGCTTTGGCAGGTCAGCACGAAGGTTGCGATCACCCGCATGTCATGGCTGACGCAGTCCTCCTTGGTGATGAAGCCGTTGCCCTCGGGGCGATCCACGCGGGCTTGACCGCCTCCTATGCCTACCCCGGTACGCCGTCCACGGAGATCACGGAGTTCCTCCTCGGGTATGCCGCGCGACACGGCCGTCCGCACGCCGCTTGGGCGAGCAATGAGAAGACCGCGTTCGAAGAGGCGCTCGGCGTGTGTTTCGTCGGCCGGCGAGCGCTCGTCTCGATGAAGCACGTGGGCCTCAACGTCGCGGCCGACCCCTTCATGAATGCCGCCCTCGTTGCGCCGCACGGCGGTCTCGTCGTGGCGGTGGCCGACGACCCGGGCATGCACAGCTCGCAGAACGAGCAGGACAGCCGGTACTACGCCGACTTTGCGCGCATCGTGTGCTTCGAGCCTGCCGACCAGCAAGAAGCGTATGACATGACGCGCGAGGCGTACGAGGTCTCCGAGCGCTTCCGTATCCCCGTGATGGTACGACTGGTGACGCGCCTGGCGCATGCCCGCAGCATCGTGCGGCTGGGCGAACCGCGGCCGGAGAACCCGCTGGCCAAGCCGCCGCAGACCACTTCGTGGATCCTGCTGCCGGTGAACGCGCGCCGCCAGTGGAAGGCTCTCCTGGCGCGGCAAGGCGAGCTGCGGGACTACGCGGGAGGCTCGCCTTACAACCGGCTCACCGAGGGGAGCGGGCGCTTCGGCGTGATCACGACGGGCATCGCCCGCAACTACTACCTCGAGAACGTCGACGATCTCGACTCGAAGCCGTGGCACCTGCACGTCGGTGTCTACCCGGCGCCGACGCCGCTCATCCGCCGCTTCACGGAGCAGGTCGATCGCGTGCTCGTGCTCGAGGACGGGTACCCCTTCGTCGAGCGCCAACTGCGAACGCTCCTGCCGACGCGGTACACAGTGATGGGGCGCGAGACTGGAGAGGTATCGATCGACGGCGAGCTGACGCCCGACACCGTGAGGCAGGCGCTCGGCTTGCCCGTGGCCGCCGGCGTGTCGATCGACGCGATGATGCCGCCGCCGGCGCGGCCGCCCCAGCTCTGCCAGGGATGCCCGCACGGCGACTCGTACCGCGCGCTCAAGGAGGCCGTCGCAAGCGTCGACGAGGCCGTGGTCACGTCCGACATCGGCTGCTACACCCTCGGCGCGCTGCCGCCGTACTCAGCCATCGAGTCGTGCGTGTGCATGGGCGCGTCGGTCGGCATGGCCAAGGGGGCCGCCGACGCGGGATTCCACCCGGCGTTCGCGGTCATCGGCGACAGCACGTTCCTGCACTCCGGGGTCACCGGCCTCATGGACGCCGTTGCCGCGAACACTGACATGACGCTGGTCATCCTCGACAACGGGACGGTTGGCATGACGGGGGCCCAGCCCACGGTGCTGCCCTCCTCGCGCATCCAGACGCTCGTCATGGGCCTGGGCGTCGACCCCGATCACTGTCACGTGCTGTCGGCGCATCCGCGCCACGCGGCTGAGAACGCCGACGTGCTCAAGCGCGAGATGGCGCATCACGGGCTCTCGGTCGTGGTGCTGGTACGCGAGTGCCTCGAGGTGGTGCGGGAGCACAAGGCGGCCACGCGAGCCTCGGGCGCCCAACCCGTCGCCCAGGGGGCCACGTCATGAAGTTCGACATCATCGTGGCCGGTGTCGGCGGCCAGGGTGTGCTTTCGGTGTCGGCCGTCATCGCGTCAGCGGCCATGGAAGAGGGCCTGCAGGTGAAGCAGTCGGAAGTCCACGGCATGGCCCAGCGTGGCGGCGCGGTGCTCGCCAACCTGCGCCTCTCCGACCGACCGATCGCCAGCGACCTCATCGCCCACGGGCGGGCCTCGCTCGTTCTCGGGATGGAGCCGCTCGAGGTCCTCCGGTACCTGGAGTACCTCGCGCCCGACGGCACGGTGATCACGTCGATCCACGCGGTGAAGAACATCGCCGAGTACCCGCCGCTCGACGACGTGCTCGCGGCGATCCGAAGGCTCCCGCACGCCGTCCTGATCGACGGCGACACGCTCGCGCGCGAAGCGGGCTCGCTCCGGGCGGTCAACATGGTGATGGTGGGCGCGGCCTCGCGCGTGCTGCCCATCAGGCCCGAGACGCTCGAACACTTCATCGCGACGCGATTCAGGTCGAAGGGCGACCAGGTGGTGCAGCAGAACCTGCAAGCGTTCCGTGCCGGCCGGGAGGCCGCGGCCGCGTGACCATCGATGCCAGCCGCGTGCGTGCCGTGCTCGAGTCGGCCCGCGCGCGAGGCGCCACGACGCTGGTGGAGCCCGACGGGTACGCGTTGCTCGACGCGCTGGGCGTGGCCAGGCCGGCGGCC
>JAFNAJ010000266.1 GCA_017860085.1 Acidobacteriota bacterium
CGGTGATTGCGATGATCTTCTTCTCAGCCATTGAACGTCCTCCTCGCGGTACTGCGGGGTTCTCGTCGGGTCGCCTTGTCCGTCTCTCGGCCCGCGACGCGCAGTGAGGCCGCGGGCGCCGGTTCGGTGATGCCCGAATTGTGTGTCTAAACACAAGTCTACCACGAAAGGCTCGTTGCGCGGCGTTGCCATGGCCCGCCGAGAAGAGCGGGTCCGTCGGGCGCCCGGGCGCCGACTGCCGAACGCCGAGTCCCACTGCTATAGTGACCCCGGATTGTGCCGCCGATCAGGAGGCTTCATGCTCGTCACACGGCTCCGCCTGCCCGTCTTCGCCCTGGTCGCCCTCGTCCTCAATGGCATCGCCCCTGTGGCGTCCGCCCAGGTCCCTTCCACGCCGCCGAGTCCTCCGGTCCCGCGGGTTCAAGTTCAGGAACTCAGGATGCAGGTGCCCCTGGACCCCGACCGGGCCCGGCAGCTCTACGTCCCGACCGACCCGGCCTACCACTCCATCGGTCGCAACTACCAGCGGGACGTCGACCTGAAGGCCCTTGACGACCGGCGATATCCCGACCTCTGCAGGGGCATCGTCGACTTCGCGAAGGTCTCCTATCGCAGCAGCGTCGGCGACCTGGACATCCCGGCCTACCTCTTCCAACCGCTCCAGAAACGCGGTGCGCGAGGACACGCGGCCATGGTCTGGGTGCACGGCGGGGTCCACGGCAACTGGGGCCTCACGATGTTCCCCTTCGTGCGGGAAGCCGTCGAGCGAGGCTACGTGGTCATCGCCCCCGAGTACCGCGGCAGCACCGGCTACGGCGAGGCCCACCACCAGGCGATCGACTACGGCGGCTACGAGATCGACGATGTGCTGTCGGCCGTGGAGTATCTGAAGACGCTGCCGCACGTGGACCCCGAGCGCCTGGGGATCATGGGCTGGAGCCACGGCGGCTACATTTCGCTGTTCACGGTGTTCCGCGACCGGCCGATCTTCAAGGCCGCGGCCGCGATGGTGCCGGTGACGAACCTCGTGTTCCGCCTGTCCTACAAGGGGCCGGCCTACCAGTGGGAGTTCGCGACGCAGAGGCGGATCGGCGGCCTGCCCTTCGAGAAGCGCGACGTCTACATCGAGCGCTCGCCCCTGTATCACGTCGACAAGCTCCAGGTGCCTCTGCTGGTTCACGTGGCCACGAACGACACCGACGTCGACTTCGTCGAGAACCAGCAAATCGTCGACGCGCTGCGGTCACGAAAGCCCCATCTGGCCGAGACGAAGGTGTACGTCGATCCACCTCCGGGCGCGGCCAGCGGTGGGCATACGTTCAACCGGCGCGTCGATCCCAACACGCTGCAGCGACTCGACACCCCCGAGCAGGTCGACTCGTGGAACCGCACCTGGACGTTCTTCGAGTGGCACTTGAGGCCTGGGCTGGGGCCGCCGGACGCTGGCCGGTAGCCGGTAGGCGTGATCGACATGGGTCCGTTCGTCCACGACATCGACCCGATCCTCGGACAGGTTGGTGGTTTCTACCTGTGGTGGTACGGGCTCGGCTACACGCTCGGCTTCCTCGAGATTCACCTCTTCCTGATGCGGCGACGGGCCCGCCTCGCGCTGAGCCCACGCCAGGTCTACACCCTGACACTCTTCATCGTCATGGGTGTCTTGGTGGGTGGCCGCCTCATCGAGGTGGCGTTCGACGAGTGGCCGTTCTATCGCCACCACCCGTTGCTGATTCCCGCCTACTGGCTGGGCGGCATGGCGACCCACGGACTGCTGCTCGGTGCCGCGCTCGCGGCGGCTGCCTTCGCGGTCACGCACCGGAAGTCGTTTCTCGCGATCGCGGACGAGCTCGTCATTCCCGGCGCGATCCTGATGGGGTTGGGCCGCATCGGGAACTTCATCGATGGGCAGATCGTCGGTGCCGTTTCCGACGTGTGGTGGGCCGTGAAGTTCCCCGATGCCGAGGGGTTTCGTCATCCGGTCGTGCTGTACGACGGGCTCAAGAACCTCCTCCTCGTGCCCTACCTGCTGTGGGTGCGTCGCACCAACCCGACACCGGGTGCCACCGCGGCGCGTTTTGTCTTCTGGTATGCCTTCCTGCGCATCTTCATTGACCTGTTCCGCGACTATCCGACGCACCGGCTCGCGCTCGGGACGGGACAGACGCTCAACCTCCTGATGACGTTGCTCGGTGCCGTGCTCCTGTGTCGTTCGCGCCTGCGCCGGCTGGGACGCCTCGGGCGACGTCAGCCGACGCCCCTCCCTGGGCAGCCCCTCGACTGGCCGAAGCCGCTGATCCCACAGCGGCTCGCCCTGGCCGCCTTGCTGCTGTTCTGCCTGACCCTGCCCAGCAACTGGACGCAGGACGTGCCCGCACGCTACGGCAAGCGCCACCCCGGGCTCGAGCACTCCAGGCTTTACCCCGCCATCAAGACGGCGCCGCCCGCGAAGCCGCGGTAGCTCTCGTGCCATCACCGCCTGGCGTGCTCGAGTTGTTCTGCGGCATCGGCGGATGCGCTGCCGCGCTCGGCGAGCGCGCACGGATCGTGGCGGCCGTCGATCAGAATCGTCATGCGCTCGCGGTCTATCGCCACAACTTCACGCATCCCGTGTTTCCTCTCGCCCTCGAGTCGGTGCGTGAATCGCAGTGGCAGGCGTGGACGGCCGATGTGTGGTGGATGTCGCC
The DNA here is from genome assembly GCA_017860085.1 of Acidobacteriota bacterium. Lineage (GTDB taxonomy): Bacteria > Acidobacteriota > Vicinamibacteria > Vicinamibacterales > JAFNAJ01 > JAFNAJ01. Next base: position 2,685 of record JAFNAJ010000266.1, read on the forward strand.
GCCCTGTCCTCCGTACACTCGGCGCGGCCTGAGACGCGATGTCGAGGATCCACGCGCGCGGAGCTTCGCCGCCGTACTGAAGCAGATCGCCGCCCACCGGCCGCGTCATGTCGCCTTTGAGAACGTTCCCGGCTTCGTGGGCTCGCGCGCCCATCGCCTACTGAAGCAGACGCTCGACAGGAGCGGCTACGTGTTCCGCGAGACGTTGCTGTGCCCGACCGAACTCGGGCTTCCCAACCGTCGCGAACGCTTCTATCTCGTGGCTGGTCTCGACGGCCTGGCTCCGTGGCCCGCGCGCGCGGGCGCTGCGCTGAGGCTTTCGGACCTGCTCGACTCCTCACCCGCCACAGAACTCTGGTGCGACCCGCTGCTGGCGCATCGGTACCCCCACGCGCTCCACGTCGTGGATCCGCGTGACCCGCAGGCCTGCAGCGCGTGCTTCACCTCGGCATACGGCCGCTCGATCGTGCGCAGCGGATCGTACCTGGCGACCGGTGCCGGTCTCCGGCGCTTCTCGCCCTCGGAGATCCTGAGGCTGCTGGACTTTCCGGGCGGCTATCGCCTGCCGGCGGACCTGCCGCGGCGCAGAGCGTGGTCGCTGGCTGGCAACAGCGTATCGGTGCGGGCCGTCCGGTGGGTGCTCTCGGCGATCCCGGGACTCATGACCCACACGTAGGAACCGGCCGGGCGGCGTCGGTTCTTGCTTCGACACGAAGAACCTCGGACGGACCAAGAGCGAAGAACCAAGCACCAAGAACCTCTTCCCGTGGGGTAGACTCGCACGCCATCGGGAGTGCCCCACCTCCGGGAGTGTTTCGCATGCGCACATCCATCCACCGGCTCGTCCTCGCCACGATTGTCGCCGTCATCGCGGCCGCCAGCGTCACGGTGCTCGCCCAGCGAAGCACGTCGCTCACACCGGAGCAGGTGGCCAGGCGCTGGCAGACCGAGAAGGAGCTGCAGTCGCTCGCCGTCGTCGATCGCAAGGTGATGATGCCCATGCGCGACGGCGTGCGGCTCGCCACCGACATCTACCGTCCGAAGGACGCCGGCGCGAAGGTCCCGACGATCTGGGTGCGCACGCCCTACAACTTCAATTTCTGGGACGTGCGCAACGGGGTGCCCTCCGACATGACGTCTGCGCTGACGGCGGTGAAACGGGGCTACGCCTACGTCGTGCAGAACGAACGGGGGCACTACTTCTCCGAAGGCAACTACGACATCCTCGGCGCGCCGACGACTGACGGCTACGACGCGCTCGAGTGGATCGCCAGCCAGCCGTGGTCGAACGGGAAGGTCGGCACTGTTGGTTGCTCGTCGACCGCCGAGTACCAGATGGGCGTGGCCGCACTGGGCCACCCGGCCTACGCGGCGATGAATGCGCAGGGCTACGGCGCCGGTGTCGGACGCGTCGCGCCGTACTACGAGCAGGGCAACTGGTATCGCGGCGGCGCCGTCCAGATGCTGTTCATCTCGTGGCTCTACAGCGAACAGAACCAGGTACGACCGATGTTCCCACGCGACACCTCGCAGGAGGATCTCATTCGCGCTTCGAAGTCGTTCGACCTGGCGCAGCAGTTGCCGCCGGTCGACTGGTCGAAGGCGTTCTGGCACCTGCCCCTGCAGGACATCTACAAGGCCCAGGACGGTCCGCGCGGCATCTTCGCCGACGCGATGCCGGTGCCGACCGGCGGGCGCATGGTCCAACGCACGCCGGACGATCCAGCCTGGTACAAGGGCGGCCTGTGGCACGACGACATGCCGATCAACGTGCCCGGGCTCTGGTTCATGTCGTGGTACGACGTGTCGGTCGGGCCCAACCTGGCGCTCTTCAACCACGTCCGGAACACGGCGCAACCAGAGATCGCCGCCCAGCAGTGGGCCGTGATCGCGCCGGTTCGTCGGCGAGCGCAGCATGGGCGACGCGCGCTACGACTACCAGGAGCTCACCTACGGCTTCTTCGACCGGTTCCTGAAGGGCGAGCCGAGCGCGCGCCTCGAGAAGCAGGCCAAGGTGACCTACTTCACGATGGGATCGAACAGGTGGCAGACCTCGGCCACCTGGCCGCCGGAGGGCGCAGAGCCGATGACGCTGTACCTGTCGAGCCAGGGCAAGGCCAACTCCCTCTTCGGCGACGGATCGCTGACCTCGGCGCCGCCGGCCACGAACGCGCCAGACACGTTTACCTACGACCCGGGGAACCCGGTCCCCTCATACGGCGGCAACGTGTGCTGCACGGGTAACGCGATTACGCCCGGCGCCTTCGACCAGCGCAAGGTCGAGGCCCGCGCCGACGTGCTCGTCTACACCTCTGAGCCCTTCAAGGAGGGCCTCGAGGTGAGCGGCCCCATCACGCCGACGCTCTACGTGTCGTCGGACGCCAAGGACACGGACTTCACTGTCAAGGTGCTCGACGTGTACCCGGACGGCCGCGCCTTCAACCTTGACGAGTCCATCCAGCGCATGCGCTACCGCGATGGCTACGGCAAGCCGCTCGCCTGGATGGAGCCGGGCAAGGTCTACAAGGTCACGCTCCAGCCCCTGACGACGAGCAACTACTTTGCGGCGGGGCACCGGCTGCGTATCGAGGTCTCGAGCAGCAACTTCCCGCGCTTCGATCGGAACCTCAATACCGGCGGTAACAACTACGACGAGACCGCGTGGGTGGTCGCGCGCAACGTCGTCCACCACTCGAAGCAGTATCCGTCGCAGGTGACGATCACGGTGGTGAAGCGCTAACCGTCGTGGGGTCAGGTCTTGAAACACTGCTTTTTTCACATCTGGCACCCCCGGCCGACGGCAGGAGTGCCAGATGTGAAAAATGTTGAGATTCAAGACCTGACCCCGAACAACGGGACCGCTCAGGCCTCGCGGAACGTCCGCAGCGTGTCGAGATAGTGATCGGGCAGGCCGATGTCGTACCGCCGGCCCTCGACCACCAGGCCATGGAAGCCATCCTCCTGCCGGAGCCGATCGAGGGTGGAGGTCAGCTGGAACTCGCCGCGCTCCCGCACGTTGTTGCGGATGTTCTCCTCGAGGTAGTCGAAGAGCTGCGGCTTGATGACGTACTGCCCGAAGATCGTGAGGTACTCGTCGTCGGGGTAGCCCGGCACGCGCAGGCTGACCCGTGCGTAGTCGGCGGTCGGTTTCTCGGCGAACTCGGTGATGTTGAGCAGCCGCCCGGGCTCGATCCAGACACCGGTCGCGGTCCCGAAGGCCGCGATGTCTGCCTCCGGCGTGCGCCGGAGCCCCACGACGCTGGTGCCGGAGCGCTGGTATGCCTCGACCACCTGCCGGGCGCACGACGCGCCGCTCGTTGAGCGGTACAGGTGGTCGCCCAGCATCAGGAGGAAGGGTTCGTCGCCCAGCGCAGACCTGGCCGAGTAGACCGCGTGGCCGAAGCCCTCCTGCGCGGTCTGGGTCACGAACGCGACGTGCCGCCCGATCTCCAGGATTCGGCGCGCGTACTGCTGGAATGGAGGCGGCAGCTTGTTGTAGTTCTCAATCGAGATCTGCTGGGTGAAAAAGGCGCGGAAGTCGTCGAGGTCACTCTCCTGGACTACGACGACGACCTCCTCGATGCCGGCCTCGAGCGCCTCCTCCACGATCAAGAGGATGGCCGGCTTCGCGATTCCGTCCCGGTCCACGATTGGGAAGAGTTCCTTCTTCGTGGCCTTGCTCGCCGGGAAGAGGCGTGTCCCGAAGCCGGCCGCCGGGATGAGCGCCTTGCGCACCCGCGGCCCCGTGCCGAGGGTGAGCGGGAGAGCGTGGAGGCCGAGGTCACGTTCGAGGATCTCGACCGCCGCGCGCTGGTCGGCCGCGCTGCGCGCCACGAGCTGGGCCGAGCCGTCGCCCTGGGAACCGACACCCTTGCCTCCCCACACGTGAGGCTTGAGGGCCCCGTGGGTGAGGACGCCGTGGAGCACGGGGGAGGCGAGTTCCTCGGGGCACGCCGGCATGGCGTAGCGGTCGAACAGGGCCTGGGCCTCGCTCATGAGCGTGCCGAGCCGCTCGGCGTCGCCTGCGGCCAGTGCCATCACGGCTTCGTGCACCACACGGCGGTTCGTGGGGCCGAGCAGTTCCTGCACCCCTCGTTCGACCTCACCCTCCGCGAACGGGTAGCAGCGGTTCAGCCGCCTCAGGATCTCGACGGTGTCCTTTCTGGCGTCGAGGTCGACGACCACGAAGTGGAGGTCGCGGGCGGGCCGGATCTCCCGGGTCTCGAGCCGATCCCCGTCGAACTCCATGAGGACCGCGCGGTCGCCGAAGGCACAGCCCTGGTCCATCCGCCCGCAGCGCGAGGGCGTCGTGATCTCGCCCTGGTAGGCGAGCTCCATCTCCCCTCGGATGGTCAGGCGCAAATCGTAGACGCGGTTGAAAGCCCTCGCGGTCAGCACGCTGATCGCGGCGCTCGACGACAGGCCCTTCTTGATGGGCAGGTCGGTCTTGAAGTTCCGGATGACGAGCCCGCGTACCCGGTAGTTCGTCAGCACCTGGTAGGCGACGCCGGCCGCGTAGGAGAAGAAACCCCCGCCCTGCGCCTCCTCCAGCAGCGCCTTTCCCTCGAACGGGATCTCGTGGGGCCCCCTCGTTTCGCCGTCCGGGGTGGTCGCCGTGAGCACGAGGGCCGTGGGGTGGGGCTCGACCTCGGCGTGAATGCCTTGGTTGGTACCGCAGATGATCGTGAAGCCCTT
>JAFNAJ010000267.1 GCA_017860085.1 Acidobacteriota bacterium
CGGGCCCGCCTGACCCGACGGATGATGTCTGGTGAGCCGATGACCCAGCCGCAGCGAAGACCAGCGAGGCCATACGCCTTGGTCAGGCTGCTCGTCACGATGAACGGATCTCCCAGCGATGCGGCGCTCGTGCGCGGCTGACCCTCCGCAGCGTCGAGGTACACCTCGTCCACCAGCACGTGAACCCCGTGCGCCAGGGCCCGTTCGCCCAGAGCCCGCAACTCACCCACCGCAGCCGCCACACCAGTCGGGTTGTGCAGGTTCGTCACGACGACGAGGCGCGTCCGGGGCGTCATCGATCCGGCGCAGCGCTCGACGTTGAGTCGATACCCTTCCTCGAACCGGCGCTCGAACGTCCGAACCTGCGCGCCCAGCAGGCGGGCCGATCCGGCCAACGGGTCGTATCCCGGCTGCTCCACCAGGACTTCGTCACCCGCACCCACCAGCGCCGCGTAGACGAGGAAGTTAGCCCCGGAGGTGCCCGTCGCCGTCGCGACTCGATCGGGGGTGACGCCGTAGCGGGCCGCAATCCGCTCGAGCAGGGGCTCGAAGCCCTCATCGTTGTGCCCGGCGATCTGCAGGGCGTCACGGGCACCCGGCAGGTCGCCGATGTCGCACGCGAGCAGGTTGCTCGACGCGAGGTCGATCCTTGGGCGAGGCCGCGTCTTGGCCCAGGCCATGTACGGAGCCAACGCAACGGTGATCATGGGCGCTCCCTCTGCCGGCCGGCGCGAGCCCACCAGGCGAATGCCGGCAGCCCACTCAAGAGCAACCCGGCACCAACGGCCGATCCCCGGGGGTTGGCCCAGGCCACACTGAGCACGACGCCGAACGCGACCCCGACGAACGCGGCAGGCACCAGCGGGTACCCGGGCGTGCTCACAGCCGTCCCCCGCGTGCCCACCGGGAACCGCCGCCGGAAGACGAACACGGCGCCCACCGAGAGGCCGAAGAAGATCCAGTCGGCAAACACCACGTAGTCGAGTAGCTGCGCGTACGTTCCCGACAGCGCCAGCGCTATGGCCCACGCCCCCTGGATCGCGATGGCGAGCACTGGCGTGTCGAACCGCGGGTGCAGGCGCGCCACGCGTCGGAAGAAGAGCCCATCGGCCGCCATGGCGTAATACACACGGCTCGAGGCCAGAATGCAGACATCCAGGAACCCGAAGGTCGACACCGCAATGGAGAGGGCGACGAACCGTTCGCCCGTTGACCCGATCGCCCGCGCCGCCACATCGGCAGCCGGCGTCATGGTCCTGGCCAAGCCACCGAGGCCCAGCGACGACAGGTACGCGATGTTGATCAAGACGTAGACGACCGCCACGACCGTCGTGCCAGCTACGAGCGCGAGGGGCAGCGTTCGGCGTGGATCGCGCATCTCCTCGGCCACGAAATTCGTCTGCTGCCAGCCGCCGTACGCGAACAGGATCGGCACCAGGGCTGCACCGAACGCCACCACGCCCGACGCCGACCCTGGCACGGGCGTCGCCGATGCGATGTCCCTCGCGTGTCCGCTCGTCGCCAGCCCGACCCCGACGAGCACGAGAATGGCGGCGACCTTCAGCACCGACGAAGCGTTCACGACGCGACTTCCCGGCTTCACTCCGACCGCGTTCAGCGCGGACAGGAACATGATCGCGACGATCGCCAGTGGAATGACGACGCGGGGCCCGCCACCCGTGACCCTTACCGTGTATTGTGCGAACACGATGGCCACGGCCGCCACGGCGCCGCTGGCGATGATGAACAGGAGCGCCCAGGCGTAGAGAAACCCGACCACGGGATGGTAGGCCTCGGTCAGGTAGACGTACTGCCCCCCGGCGCGCGGAAACAACGCGCCCAGCTCACCGTAGGCGAAGGCGCCAGCCAGCGCGACGGCTCCGCCAACGACCCACGCGGCCAGCACGGCCCCGGCCGAGTCGAGACGAGCCGCGACTATGGCAGGATTGATGAAGATGCCGGCCCCGATGATCCCACCAACCACGAGCATCGTCGCGTCGAACACCCCGAGGTCGCGGCGGAACGTCACCGGGGCACTCTAGCGGAAGCCATCGTGGTTGAACAGGTCGACCCGTCACCTCGACGATCGGTCGGGCCCGGACCCTGCCTGGGGCTCCTCGCGTTGCTGCTGGTCGTGTGGTACCCACTCAGCTTCGCGCTGACGGCCTCGTCTGCGTTGGAACGCCTCATCTCGTACGGCGGCCCCGCGATGCTCCTTCTGGCTCTGCGCGTGGGCGTCACAGGCCTCGGGATTGCAGCCGGTCGGGCCCTGTGGGGTCTCGGTCCGCACGCGCGACGGCTCACGCTCTGGTTTCTTGCGCTCGCGTCGCTCGCGACGCTCCTGACGGCGGTGACACCATACTTCCCGTCCAACCGCACGCGGGCGGGCAAGCGGCTGGCCGTGTCCGCGATTCTGCTGCACAACGCTGCGTGGGCCGTTGTCGTGGCGCGCTCGAGGCGACTCGAGGATCTGTCGCCGGCGTCCTCAGCCGTTCGCGCCGATCGCTGAGCGCTGCCAGCGAAGTTTTCCGTTGATGGCGGCCGCGGACTTGCTATCATGGCTGGCTCAATGGCCACGCCAACCACACACTTGCGGCACGCGATCCCGGGGTCGGACACCTGGACGGTGGCCGACGCGACCGACCTCTACGAAGTGGCCCGCTGGGGCAAGGGCTACTTCTCCGTCGGCGAGGACGGGAATGCCCGCGTCCACCCGACCAAGGACCCGGCGCGCTGGATCGACCTCAAGCAGCTCGTCGACCGCCTTCAGCTCCGGGGCATCGGCCTCCCCGTGCTGCTGCGCTTCAGCGACATCCTGCGGCACCGGCTCGCCGAGATTCACGACGCGTTTCAGACGGCGGCTGCGCAGCACCAGTACCAGGGGCGGTACATCTGCGTCTACCCCATCAAGGTGAACCAGCAGCGGCAGGTTGTTGAAGAGGTGCTCGACTTCGGCCGTCCCTTTCAGTTCGGCCTCGAGGCGGGCTCGAAGCCAGAGCTGCTGGCCGTCGTGGCCGTCGCCTCGAACGACACGCCGATCATCTGCAACGGGTTCAAGGACTCGGAGTTCATCGAGATTGCGATGATGGCCCGCAAGCTGGGTCGGACCATCATCCCTGTGGTCGAGAAGTACTCGGAGCTCGAGCTCATCCTGGAGTTCGCCGAGAAGCTGAACGTCCGCCCCATGATCGGAATGCGCGTCAAGCTGGCAGCCCGCGGGGGCGGTCGTTGGCAGGGATCGGGCGGCTATCGTTCGAAGTTCGGCCTCACCGTGGCCGAGGTCCTTCGCGGCCTCGAGGAGCTGAAGGCACGCGGCATGGAGGACTGCTTCAAGCTCCTGCACTTCCACCTCGGCAGCCAGATTCCCAACATCCGCGTGGTGAAAGCGGCACTCAACGAGGCGTCACGCATCTACGTCGGCCTCGTCAATCTCGGGGCCGGGCTCGAGTACCTCGACGTCGGCGGCGGGCTCGGCGTGGACTACGACGGATCGCAGACCAATTTTGAATCGAGCATGAACTACACGCTCGAGGAGTATGCCAACGACGTCGTCTACCACATCCAGACGGTGTGCGACGAAGCCGGCGTACGACACCCGACGATTGTTTCCGAAAGCGGCCGCGCCATCGTGGCGTACCACAGCCTCCTGGTCTTCAACGTCCTGGGGGTTGCCGACTTCGCCGAGAGCTACACCGTGCCCACGGACCCCAACCGTGAGCTCGAGCAGCCCATTGTGAACCTGATCGAAACGCTCAACGAGCTGACCGCCCGGAACGCGCTCGAGTGCTACCACGACGCCCAGCAGGCGCTCGATCTCGCGCTGGGCCTCTTCAACGGTGGATACCTGCCCATCGAGCAGCGCAGCATGGCCGAGAACCTCTACTGGGCGATCTGCGCCAAGCTGCAGCGGATCGTGCAGCAGATGGACGAGGTCCCGGAGGACCTCCAGAACCTCGACGAAGCGCTCTCCGGGATCTACTTCTGCAACTTCTCGCTGTTTCAATCGATCCCCGACAGCTGGGCGATCAAGCAGCTCTTTCCCGTGATGCCCGTCCACCGGCTCGACGAGCGGCCGACCGTCCCGGCCGTGCTTGGCGACATCACGTGCGATTCGGATGGCAAGATCGATCAGTTCATCGATCGACGCGACGTGAAACGCTCGCTGCTCCTGCATCCCCTTTCGGAGTCCCCCTACTACCTGGGGGTCTTCCTCGTGGGAGCCTACCAGGAGATCCTCGGCGACATGCACAACCTGTTCGGCGACACGCACGCCGTGCACGTGCGCCTCGCGCCTGATCGCAACGAGCCGCTGTTCGATGCCGTGATCAAGGGCGACACGGTGCGCGAGGTCCTCGACTACGTCGAGTTCGACACCGAATCACTCGTCAGCAAGCTGCGGGCCGACCTGGAGTCGGCGGTCGAGGCCGACCGCCTGGGCGACGAGGAGTCTGGCCGGATTCTCCGATTCTACGAAGACGGCCTGCAGGGCTACACCTACCTCGAGGATCGCAACCAGCGGTAGCGCCCCGTGGCCGCAGCCGGTCAGGGCTGGCGTGGGCGAGGCGCGCCCGGCTGC
>JAFNAJ010000268.1 GCA_017860085.1 Acidobacteriota bacterium
TCCGGCAATCTCTGGTTCCGACTGGTCACCTGGACGTGGGTCCCCGTGCAGATCGCCTTGCTTGTCTGGGCCTTGGTCGTCGTCACTGGGGGGACGGTCGCCGCCTGGGATGCGGTGGGCATCACCGTGTCGGTCGGTCTCACGACCGGTGCGGTGGGCATCACGTTTGCCCACGAACTGATTCATCGGCCCGGCCGCTTCGAGCGAGCCCTCGGCGAGGTCCTGCTGACGACGGTCAGCTACTCCCACTTCTGCATCGAGCACGTGCACGGTCACCATCGTCACGTCGCGACGCCCCTCGACCCAGCCACCAGCCGCCTCGGCGAGAGCGTCTACGCGTTCTATCCGCGAACGGTGCTGGGCGGCGTCCGCAGCGCGTGGCGGATCGAGGCCGACCGGCTCTCGCGGCGGGGGCTCCCGGCGTGGCACCCCTCGAATCGGATGCTGCGCTACGCGATCGTGCAGGTCGCGCTCTACGTCGGCGTCGCGTTCACGTCGGGTGCGGTCGGGTTGGCCTTCTTCGCCGGCCAGGCGATCGTCGCGTTCTCGATGCTCGAAACTGTCAACTACGTCGAACACTACGGCCTCCAGCGCCGGGTGGTCGCACCAGGGAAGTACGAGCGGGTCATGCCGTGGCACTCGTGGAACTCCAGCCACCGGGTGAGCAACTGGCTGCTCATCAACCTCGCGCGGCATTCTGACCACCACTACATCGCAACCAAGCGCTACCAGACGCTCGAGCACCTCGACAGCGCTCCGCAGTTGCCAGCGGGCTACGGCACGATGTTCCTCGTGGCGCTCGTCCCGTCGCTGTGGCGACGGATCATGGATCCGCGGGTCGAGACGTGGCGGCAGCGCTCCTGGAGCCAGCCGGCCGCTACCTAGCCTGGTTCTGCCAGTCGATCTGTGAACCCCACGCGCTGTGCGGGATCGCGAACACGGCCAATGTGATCACGGCGGCCGCGGCGATGGCTGCGCGCGCCGGCTTGCGGCGCGCGAGTTGAATGACCGCCCACGCCCAGGCGAGCCCGGCCACGAGCGTCTTGTTGTCGGTGAGGTCCCAGCCGTAGGGCACGCCGGCCCACCACTCGTTGAACGCCTGTTGTTGTACGGCGGGCCCCAGCACGAAGCCGCCCAGCACGAGCAGGCCGGCGGCGTGGTACACGAGGCGCTTGACGTCGTGCCCGACCAGCGCGCCGAGTCCCGCCCGTGTCCCGATCAGCATGAACAGGAACATGGCGAGCACGTGCGGCACGAGAATCCACGGGGCGACCTCGCCCTTGAAGCGGGTGACCGCTGGTGGCGTTGGAAACACCGCGGCCTCGGCCCCGCGCATGAGCGCCACCTGGTATTCGAGCTTGCCGGCTGGCGGCTGGTTCGGCAGCGCGGCCACCAGCGCCCGCCCATCGTGCCGCATCTCCACACGCTCCCACCGGTCGGCGGTCGGGTATCGCCGCCAGCGAACCTCTCCCTGGATCGCGGCGCTGGGCACCGCCACCTGCACGGGCTGGTCGGTCGGTCCGCCGTGTGATCGCTCGAGCTTGTAGGCGAACACGTCGCCCGCGAGCGACACCTGCCCGCGAAGGGGATAGGTGGGGCCAGTGGTCCGCTGCCAGTACGCGGACACCAGCGTGATGAGAACGGCCAGGAACCAGAGAATACCGGTGCGCTTCACGTCGATCACTCCCGGGGCACAAGTCTATGCCGAAAGCGGTCGGCCCGAACGCCGACCGCGTCGTGTAACATGCAGGACGGGAGTCGAGCCATGGTCATCGATCTGCGGAGCGACACGGTCACGCGGCCCTCACCCGCCATGCGTGAGGCCATGGCCCGTGCCGAGGTGGGCGACGATGGGTGGGGTGAGGATCCGACCGTGAATCGGCTGGAGCAGATGGCCGCCGAGCGGATGGGGAAGGAGGCTGCCTGTTTCGTCGCCAGCGGCACCATGGGCAACCTGTCGGCCCTGCTGGCCCACTGTGTGCGAGGCCAGGAAGTCATCCTCGGCGATGAGTCGCACATCGTGCATTACGAGGCCGGCGGATCGTCGGCGCTCGGTGGGCTGGTCTGGCACCTTGTCCCGACGCTCAGCGACGGCACTCTGCCGCTCGACGCGATCGAAGGGGCGATACGGCCGCTCGCCGACTGGTATGCGCAGGCCGGCCTCATCTGCCTCGAGAACACCCACAATCGCTGCGGCGGCGTGATTGTCCCAGTCGATTACTTCGCACAGGTGGCTGAGCTGGCGGCCAGGCGCCGCTTGCCTGTGCACCTCGACGGCGCGCGGCTGTTCAACGCGGCCGTGGCCACGGGCCAGCCGGTGACGGCGTGGACCAGGCACGTGAGCTCGGTGCAGTTCTGTCTGTCGAAGGGCCTCTCCGCGCCGGTGGGGTCGCTGGTCGCTGGCCAGAAAGACTACGTGGCGCGCGTGCGGCGTGCGCGCCGCATGCTGGGTGGCGGCATGCGCCAGGTGGGCGTCATCGCCGCGGCAGGGATCGTCGCCCTGACGGAGATGGTCGATCGGCTCGCCGAAGACCATGTCAACGCGAGGCTGCTGGCAGGCGGCCTTGCGGCCTTGCCGGGAGTTCAGCTCGACCTCGCCACCGTCCAGACCAACATCGTCGTCTTCACGCTCGCGCCCGGCATCGACTCGACCGAGTTTTCAGCACACGCCAAGCGTGAGGGCGTGCTGATCGTCGACATGGGTGGCGGACGTCTGCGCGCGGTGACGCATTTCGGCATCAGCGCCGACGATTGTCGCCGCGCCGTCGAGGTATGCGGCCGCGCGGTGGCCACCTGTGCGGCTCGGTCGGCCTGACCTTCGGCGTCCGCGAAGGGCCGCGGAGCTCCTGTCATTCCGGCGCCATCCACGCTACAATCCGGCGCCATGCCAGCCAGAACTCGCGTGAAGATCCCCGCGGTCGTCGTGTGCGCGATCGCCTTGTCAGTGGCGCGTCCTGTGGCGCAGCCTGCGTCGCAGCCTTCCGACGTCAGTCGCGTCGTCGCAGCGATTCTCGGAGACACGCCGCTCGTGCGCGACCTGCGGGAGCTGGCTGACACGATCGGCGGGCGACCCACCGGCTCCGAGGCCAACCTGCGGTCGGTCGAGTGGAGCCTCGGGAAGCTCAAGGAGGCAGGCGTCTCCGCTCGCAGGGAAGCGTTCACGATGCCGGCGAAGTGGCTCGAACGCTCGGCGTCGGCCACCATCTCGGGCGCGGGCGTCAGCTTCTCGCCACGCGTCGCGGCGATGCCCTTCTCCGGTGGCACGCCGGCCGCTGGCGTCAGCGCGTCGCTGGTCGACGCGGGCGCCGGCACCGACGCCGACTTCGCCCGTCTCGGGGCCATGGCTCGCGGTGCGTTCCTCCTCGTCGAAACCCACGAGCTGAGGAACGTGGACGACCTGTTCAAGGAGTACGTCGAGGCCGGGGCCATCGAGGCGCGGGCCGAGGCCGCGGGCGCGGCGGGAATCGTCTACCAGGGCTCGCGCCCGACGAACACGCTCTACCGGCACAACGTCTCGGTGGGTCCAGCGAACACGCGTCCGATGATCGTCATGGAGCGCGACGCAGCCCAGCGCGCGCTGCGCCTGCTCCGCAGCGGCGTGGCGTTGACGATCACCGAACGGCTCGACATCGACGCTGGCGGCCCGTACGAGAGCTACAACGTGATCGCCGAGATTCGGGGCGCGACGAGGCCCGACGAGGTGGTCGTGATGGGGGCACACCTCGACTCGTGGGACATGGGAACGGGCACGCTGGACAATGGCGCGAACGTCGCCATGATGATCGACATCGCCCGCCAGCTGTCGCGGCTCGGCATCAAGCCCGTCCGCACGATCCGGTTCGCGCTGTGGAACGGCGAAGAACAGGGAATCTACGGGTCGCTCGGCTACACCAGGACCCACGCGGCCGAGCTCGATCGCCACGTCATGGCTGGCTCGGTCGACATCGGCTGCGGACGCATCACCGGGTTCTTCACGGGCGGCCGTGCGGAGATCGTTCCTGCCGTCGACCGCGCGCTCGAAGCGGTTGCAGGCCTTGGTCCGTTCACGCACGTCAACGTCCCCATCGTCGGCACCGACAACCTCGACTTCATGCTCGAGGGCGTGGCCAACATCGTTGCCAACCAGGAACCCGCGCTCTACGGCCCCAACTACCACGCCCGCTCGGACGAGTTCGACAAGTGCGACACCGGACAACTCAGGCTGAACGAGGCCATCGTCGCCGCGGCCGTGCTGGGGATCGCCAACGGCGAGGTGACGTGGCGGCGCCAGACGCCCGCCGAGTTCGACACGCTCGTCAAGACCACCGACCTCGAGCAGCAGATGAGGACGCTGATGTCGTTGTGGAACGAGTGGCAGGGCGGCGCCCGCGGGCGCAGGCGCTGACGGTCAGTCGGCCGAGCCCAGCGCCGGTCGCGGCAGCTCGCGGAGAATGGCCCGCACGGGACTCGCATCGAAACCCACGAGCGGGAGCGGCAGGGCCACCAGCTCGTACATCCCCTCGGGGACGTCGGCGAGAACGATGCCTTCGAGAATCGCCATGTCGTGTGCGTGACACCGTGCGTGCGACAGCAATTCTCGATGCCCACCAGGCGCACCCCGCGCGCGTGCAACCAGTCGACGAGGCGCGGAGAGAGCGCCGCGAAGTCCCGGCTGAACATTCGCGGGTCTGGACACGTGCCCGTGCAGAACAGCACGCGCTCGGCCGTGATGGGCATGAACACGTCCTCTGGCTCGATGCGGCGTCGGGGTGAGGCCGACACCCGAACAACTTCGCACGGACCCAGGTAGCGCGTCAGGGGCTGCTCGTCGATGGTCCGTCCTCCCGCCGCGTAGTGGCTGGGAGCATCGGCGTGCGCCCCGAGGTGCACGGTCGACCGCAGCGTGGAGAGCGTGATGTTGGCACCCGAGGCGATGTCGAGCAGGACCTCGCGCGACGGCGGCGTGTCCCCGGGCCAGACCGCCAGCGACGGGGAAATGGGGGGCGTGATG
>JAFNAJ010000269.1 GCA_017860085.1 Acidobacteriota bacterium
GACGCAGGCCAGCATGAGCCCCTGGCGTTCCTCGAGCGTCTGCACGAATGTCGCGGCCTGGAGCAACGACTCGTGGGTGCCCGTATCCAGCCACGCAAATCCCCGGCTGAGGCGTTCGACCCTGAGGTCGCCACGATCGAGATAGTGCCGGTTGACGTCGGTGATTTCCAGCTCTCCCCGCGCGGACGGTCGAAGTCCCGCGGCGAGGTCGACCACGTCGCTGTCGTAGAAGTAGAGACCGGTGACCGCGTAAGAGGACCTTGGATGCGCGGGTTTCTCCTCGATGCTGAGGGCGCGCCCGTCGGTGTCGAACTCGACGACCCCGTAGCGCTCGGGATCCTTGACGAGGTAGCCAAACACCGTGGCCCCGCGCTCGCGCCTCGCCGCACGGGCGAGCAAGTGCTGGAGGCCGGCGCCGTAGAAGATGTTGTCGCCAAGGGCCAACGCCACCCGGTCTGGGCCAATGAAGTCACGGCCGATGAGGAAGGCCTGCGCGATGCCGTCCGGGCTCGGCTGCACGGCGTACGAGAAGCGCAACCCGAGTTCTGAGCCGTCACCGAGCAGGCGCCGAAACGCGTCCTGGTCGTGCGGCGTCGTGATGAACAGCACCTCCCTGATCCCGGCGAGCATGAGCGTCGACAGGGGGTAGTAGACCATCGGCTTGTTGTAGACGGGCACGAGCTGCTTGCAGACGACCCGCGTGAGGGGATAAAGGCGGGTGCCCGCGCCGCCCGCCAGAATGATGCCTTTCACGATACCGCTCCAGAGGTGGTCTACTTCCTCAGCAATCGACAAACGCTCACCACGTTGGCAGGGTCGAGCGCGTTCCGGTCCTGATCGATGTGCCGGACGATGCCCGCGATGTCGATGACGAAGGTGGTGCGACGCGCGAAGCCCGAGTCCTCGTTCAGCACCCCGTAGCGCCGACTGACTTCCTTCTTCCAGTCGCTCAGGATGGGGAACTCTGCGCCGACCTGCTCACGGAATGCCTTGTTGGCCCACGTGCTGTCGACGCTCACCCCGAGGATCGCGGTGTTCGTCTCGTTGAACTCGCCGGCCTTGTCTCGGAACCGAGACATCTCGGTGGTTCAGCCGGGCGAGAACGCGGCAGGGAAGAACGCCAGCACGACGTTCTGCTTGCCCCTGAAGGTGGAGAGCGCCACCTGACGGTTCTCGAATCCGCCGTCGGGCTTCGGCACGAGGTAGGTCAGCGTGAAGTCGGGGGCCGCCTCGCCGATCGTGACGGCCGGAGGAGGCGACGGGGGAGGCGGCGTCTGGCGGGCCAGCGCGTGGCCGGACGCCAGGAAGGCTACCAGGCCGACGAGCGGGCCCAGGCGCCGCTGGACACGGGTGTTGATCGACACGGAACCTCCGCGATCGTGAGCGCAGAAGAGTATCACACGGGGAGCCGCCCCTGGCGGAGCCCGGACGCGGCCGCGAGCGCCTCTCGCGCGCGTTCGATCGCCACGTCGAGGTAGCCCTGGTCCATCTCGATGCCGTCGAAGGGGAGGCCCAGCGTTGCGCACGCCACGGCGGTGGACCCAAGTCCAAGAAACGGGTCGACCACGCGACCGATGCGATCGCAGCCGTGCAGCCGAAGGCAGAACTCGGGCAATCGGGCGGGGAAGGTGGCCGGGTGCGGCCGGTCGCGGTCGCGGCTCTGGATGGTTTCGTACGGCAGGAACCACGTGTTGCCGCGACACCGGATCCCACGATGGGCGTCGCGCCAGCGGGTGACGTTGGACGAATCCTGGTAGGGCACGCCCAGGGCCAGCCGGTCGAGCGGGGTGCGGCCCTCCGGCGTGAAGTGGAACACGAACTCGTGGCAGTCGTTGACGAACCGTGGGCTGTTGATCGGTTTGTAGTGGCCCACGGCGAGGTCGCGGCCCGGGTCCGAGTCGTCGCCCACGGCGTGCCGATCGATGGCGATCGACTTGATCCAATGCAGCGTGTTCTGGAGCCTGAGGAACGGCCGCACGGCCTGGGCGACGTCGAGCGGGGCCCACGGGTCGGTGGGCTTCGAGCCCACGTTGAGGAAGAACGAGCCCGTGGGGGTCAGGATACGGGCGACCTCACGGACCCAGGTGGCGACCCAGTCGAGGTACTCCGGCCGCGGTCGACGGTCGTCGTAGCTGCGGTAGCGGATGCCCAGGTTGTAGGGGGGCGAGGTGACCACGACGTCCACCGTCCCGGCGCCCACGTGCCGCAGCGTCTCAACGCAGTCGCCGTGGAAGAACCGGAGGGGACGCGCCGGCGGACCCAGGATGGTGTGCGGGCGGAGCACGCGTGGGACGCTGGTCTGGCGGGGTGTGCGCGGCGGGCGCATGGCGGCGCCAGCCTCGCGCGATCAGGCAGGTGGTGTCAAGGCCGGCAAAGGCGGCCCAATCGGCGAGGTCTGGCTAGGACGCGCGGAGTCGCTGGTAGCCAGCCGGCACGCGCGCCTGCCTGCTGGCGTTGAGCGTGTGGTTCCGCCGGTGCGCATGTGCGCCGCACGACGGACCTTTCTCTTCCACGTAGGTGACCTCGCGGCGAGTGGCGACCTCGCGGTATTGCCCGACCACGCAGCCGCAGGGCAGCTTTGAGAACCCGAGGAGACGAACCAGACTCATACGACCTTCCTTGGCTGATGCGTAAGCAATCGCCGTTCCGTCGGCAAGACGCTGAAAGACCGCGGTGCGCTTCACGATGCATCGGCGCTCTTTGCAGCCATCGTCGCAGATTCTCCAAGGTCCAGTTGTCTAGCCCGCGACATCTTCGTTCGGTCGCGGTCAATTCGCGTGCGTGTTTCTTGGATCGTCGAACCAAGAATTTGGACACGCCACCTGAACACTCAATCGGTAGAACGCGGCGGCGCCATTAGAGCTCACCCTTCGTTCGGCATTCGGCCCCTCGGCCTTTTGAGGTGGAACCCTGGGGCTGAGTCGCGGGACCGAGCGCCGGGGATCAAGACGGCGACGTGGACGCGGCGCGTATCGGCAGGTGCGCGGAATCCGCACACCCCGCAGCAATGCCCAGTGACCAGCCGGCGCGCGGCAATCGCGCGGTGTTCCGTTGACATGGCGGCGCACTCGCGCGATAGTGCGGCGCCCGGTGCTCGAGAGGAGGACGCCCGTGCGTGAGATGCCGAAGCGCTTTGCCCTGTCCCTGGTTGTGAACCTCGTCTGCCTGGTCCCGACAGCGTCTGGGCAGGACGACCCCGGGACGCTGGGTCAGCGACTGCTCCAGCAGCCCGAGGTGCGGGCGGCGCTCGCGGCCGCGAAGGAGGGCGAGCCCGAGGTGATCGACGTCCAAGCCAGGCTCTGCGAGATTCCCGCGCCGCCGTTCAAGGAGCAGGCGCGCGGGGACGCCGTCAAGCGCCTGTTCGAGGAGGCTGGCCTTCGCGGGGTGCGCATCGACCGGGTGGGCAACGTGATCGGGGAGCGGCCTGGCCGCGCCGCACGGCCGAACGTCGTCTTCAGCGCCCACCTCGACACCGTGTTTCCGGAGGGGACCGACGTGCGGGTCACGCGGAACGGGCCCGTTCTGACCGGGCCGGGTATCGGTGACGACTGCCGCGGGCTCGCGGTGGTCATCGGCGTGATCCGGGCGCTCAGTCGGGCATCGATCGAGACGCCCGGGACAATCACGTTCGTTGCGACCGTCGGCGAAGAGGGCCTGGGCGACCTGCGCGGTGTGCGCCACTTGTTCGACGAGGAGTTGAAGGGGCAGATCGACCGGTTCGTCTCGGTCGACGGCACCGGCCTGGGCATTACGCACATCGGTGTGGGCAGTCGGAGATACCGGATCACGTTCAAGGGGCCTGGAGGCCACAGCTACGGCGCCTTTGGGCTGGCCAGCCCCGTCCACGCGCTTGGCCGAGCCATCGCGAAGGTGGCCGACCTCGAGGTTCCGGCCGCGCCGAAGACGACCTTCAACGTGGGACGGGTCGGCGGCGGGACGTCTGTCAACTCGATCGCGTACGACGCGTGGATGGAAGTCGACATGCGGTCGGCCGACGCCGGCGCATTGGCGGCCCTCGACCGCCGTTTTCAGGCGGCCGTGGACGCGGCTCTCGCGGAAGAGCAGGCGCGCTGGCGCCGGGGGACCCTCAGCGTCGAGAAGGCCGTGGTAGGAGACCGCCCAGCCGGCGCGACACCCGCGCACGCGCCAATCATGCAGGTGGCGGTGGGCGTCTCACGAGCCCTGCAGCTGCCGGTCAGCCTGGACGAGGGCTCCACCGACGGGAACGTGCCGATGAGCCTCGGCATTCCTGCCGTGACGATCGACGGGGGCGGGCGTGGCCAGGGCGCGCACTCGCTCAGCGAGTCGTTCAACGCCACCGAGTCCTGGAAAGGGACTCAGCGCGGGCTACTGCTGGCGATCGCCCTCGCCCAGCGGTGATCGGCGGGGCGCGACCAGTTCCGTGAACCGAGCCAGTTCGACCTCTCGCTGGCGGGCTGCATAGTGGCGCACGCGAAGGACACGCACGGCCACCAGCGCATGGGCGGCCGCGATGGCAACGATCTCCTGGACCGTGGCCCCAACCGCGGGGAGCAGGTTGAGCACGACGGCTGACAGGAA
>JAFNAJ010000270.1 GCA_017860085.1 Acidobacteriota bacterium
CCCGGGCCTCCCGTGAACCCTCCAGCGCCGCGCTGCAGCTCAGGCGGCACCGGCAGGTTGAGGGCCGCGAAGACGTCGGGCGACGCACGGAAGCGGAGCGCCGCGTTCGGCACCCGAATCACGTCGGTCTTGCGTGCGATCTCGATGGTGACCGTGGCGGTCATCCCTGGTTTCAGCTTGAGCTGCGGGTTGGGCACGTCAATGACCGTCGCGTAGGTCACGACGTTCTGCACGACCTTCGGCTGCAGGCGGATCTGCGTCACGGTGCCGGTGAACTCGTCGTTCGGGTACGCATCGACGCGGAACGAAACACGCTGGCGGGGGCGGATCCGGCCCACGTCCGACTCGTCGATGTCGGCCACCACCTGCATCTTCGTGAGGTCGGCGGCGATCACGAAGATCGTCGGCGCCTGCATGCTGGCCGCCACCGTCTGCCCGACGTCGACGTTTCGCGAGATGACGATGCCATCGATGGGGGCCTCGATGACGGTGTGCTGGAGGTTGACCTCGTTCTGATTGAGCGAGGCCTGCGCCTGGACCACCTGGGCCTCGGTCGACCTCAGCTGGGCCTGGCTGGCCCTGAGCTGCACCTCGGCAGCCTCGAGCTCGATGGCAGGAATCAGGTTCCGGGCGGCGAGGCCCTTGGCGCGTTCGAGTTTCGTCGTCGCGTCCGCGACCGTGACGCGCAGCCGTTCCACTTCGGCCTCCGCCCTGGTGAGGTTGGCGCGTCCCTGCTCGATCTGGGTCTGGAAGAGCGACGGGTCGAGTTCGGCGACCACCTGCCCCTTGTGGACGATCGAGTTGAAGTCCGCGTAGAGCGCCTTGATGTTGCCTGAGACCTGCGTGCCGACCTGCACCGTGGTGACCGCCTCGAGCGTGCCGGTGGCGCCGACGGTTTCCGCGATGTCGCCGCGGTCGACCGGGAGCGTCGACACCTTCACCTCTTCGGCGTTCCGGCCGTACTTGTAGTACGCCCCGGCGGCGGCGGCCACGGCGACCGCAACCATCAGCGTGACAATCAAGCCCTTCTTCATCTTCACTCCGAACGGGCCGGCAACCTGCTCGCCAAGTGACGAGACGTCCACGCGTGTTGGACCGTCCACCGGGCCGCGGCGTTGTATGGCCCTCGAAACACCGTGCCAGGGGCCTTGTGGAGACACAACCGCCGCCGCCGCTGTCTCTAATACGACCGCCTGGCGGGTTCGTTTCAGCCAGGGGCCAGGGGTGCGGAACGGGGACTCGGGTCTCGGGGCTGGCGACCCGGCACTTGGGGGTTGTCTGGGGCTCGGCGGTCGGCGCTCGGCACGCCTGCTCCGTCGCCCCTGCGGCGGTAGGGCGGACCTTCAGGCCCGCCGACCACCGGACAACCCATGCCCTGCAGCAGAGCCCCGGCGCGCAACGACAAAGAGGAGCGCTCCGAACGCGAGGAACACGAGGCCGCTCGCCACCTGCTGTCGCGTCGCGCCTGCGACCACGAGCAGCGACAACAGGATGCCGGCCACCGGGACGAGCGCGCCAAGCGGGACCGTGAACGTCGCCGTCGCCACCTGGTCGGCAACGCGCGGCCGGCGGAAGGCGAGCGTCGCCCCGCACGTGCCGGCATACACGAGCAGTCGCGCGATGGCCGCGGCCGACGCCAGCGCCACGAACGATCCTGAGAGCGCCAACGCGAGGGCTACCAGCGTCGTAAACACGACCGCGTTCGATGGCGTGTGGAACCTGGGGTGCACCCGCGCGAACCACTGCGGCAGGTCGCCGTTCTCGGCAATCGCGAAGAGAAACCGCGATCCGGCCAGGATCTGGCCGGCGATGTTCCCGCTCATGGCGAAGATCGACCCCAGGCTGATCAACAGGGCACCGGACGATCCCAGGGTGGCCAATGCCGAGTCGGCAAGCGGCGTCGTCGAGTCGGCCAGGTTGGGGAGCGTGCCTACGGCCGCCACCTGCGCCAGGGTGAAGACGACCGTCACGGTCACGATCGTGGCGACGAGCGCGATCGGCACATCGCGCGTCGGGTTCCTCGTCTCGCCTGCCGGCACGCCGACCACCTCGAACCCACCGAACACGAAGATGAGCAGCAGGCCCGCCGACATGGCCTGCTCGAAGGTGATGGGTGGCAGCGGCACCATCAAGTCGGGGTCGACGTGCAACAGGCCCGCCACCACGAACACCGCCAGGGGCACGAGCTTCGCCACCGTCAGCACTTTCACGACCCAGGCGCTCTGCTTGATGCCCACGAAGGTGATCGCGCCGAGGGCCAGCGTCAGGGTCGTGACAACCGCGGCGCGCCCCACGCCCTCGGCGAGACCAGGAAAGTAGAAGCCCAGCGCCAGCGTCAAGCCAGCCGTCACCGCGGCCTGCGACGTGGCGCGGGTGAACCAGGCCATCCACCCGACCTCGAACCCGACAAACCGTCCAAAGGCCCTTCGGGCGTAGAGGTAAGGACCGCCGGTTGCGTCGAACCGGCTGCCGACTTCGGCAAAGCAGAGGCCGATGATCAGCGTGGCGAGGCCGGCGCCGAGGAACGCGAGCGGGCTCCACGTGCCCACGTGTGCAGCCACCTGTGAAGGCATCAGGAAGATTGCGCTGCCGATCACCTGGTTGATGCCGATGGCCGTGAGGTCCCAGCGGCCGAGCGCACGCCGCAGCGGCGGATGCGCGACCGCCGGGCCCGAGCCATGGGGGGTGCTGCTCGTCATCGCGAAGCCGATATTATGGGGCAGGTCTGCCGACGACACCATTCTGGAGGTCCCCTGCGATGCCCAGCGTTCAGCGCCCGCGTGCCGTCATGGTCATCGGCCTCCTGCTCGGGACGTTCACGTCGTTCGTGCGCACGCAAGAGGTTGACAGGGTCGCGATGTACTCGGTGCTGATGGCCGGCCGCGTCGCCGGACAGCAGACGAGCGTGCACCACGACGCAGGCGCGTACACGTTCGCGTTCGAGTACGCCGATCGCGGGCGCGGCCCATCGATCACCGAGCGGGTCGAGGTGGGCACCGGCAACCTCCCCTTGCGGATTGAGATCACCGGCGTCGACTACCTGAAGAACCGGGTGGCCGAGCGTTTCTCGGTCGACGGTGATCGCGCATCGTGGACGAGCGACACCGAGTCGGGGAGCGGCCGACCCGGCGGGTTCTACCCGAGCATCAATGGCGCGCCCGGGGAATTGGCGCTGCTGGCCCGCGCGTTGTTGACAGCGGACAGCGGGCGTCTGCCTCTGCTTCCGGAGGGCGACGCGCGCATCGAGCGCATCGCCGAGCGGACCTTCAGCGGTCGAGGCGGTCCACGAGCCGCCACGCTCTACGCCATCGAGGGACTGGGGCTCTCGCCGTCGCTGGTGTGGCTCGACGGCAGCCGCACGCTCTTCGCGGTCGGCTCGTCCTGGATCCTGACCATCCGCCAGGGCTACGAAGACGCCGCGCCGGAGTTGCTGGCGGCGCAGGACGAGTACCAGTCGGCGCGCCTGCAACGGCTGGCGGCCATGCTTCCCCAACGGCCCGGCAGCGGCCTCGTGATCCGCAATGCGACGGTGCTCGACGTCGAGCGTGGCGCCCTGCAGCCCGGCATGGCCATCTTGATTACGGGAGCACACATTGCGGCCGTCGGGCCCGACAAGACGCTCAAGGCGCCACGCGAGGCCGTCGTGCTCGATGTCGGAGGCAAGACGGTGATGCCCGGTCTCGTCGACATGCACACGCACATCGGCGACGAGGACGGACTGCTCCACATGGCCGCCGGTGTGACGACCGTGCGCGACCTCGCCAGCGACAGCGACGAATTCGAGCGCCGACGCAGGCGGTTCAACGAGGGGACGCTCATCGGTCCGCGAGTCGTGCCGACAGGGTTCATGGACGGCCCCGGTCCGTATGCCGGTCCCACGAAGGTGCTCGTCGCGACGCCAGACGAGGCGCGCGCCGCCGTGCGCAAGTACGCCGGTCTTGGGTACATCCAGATCAAGGTCTACAGCTCCATCCAGCCCGAGCTCGTGCCCGCCATCGTCGAAGAAGCACACGCGCGCGGGATGCGGGTGGGCGGTCACATACCAGAAGGCATGACGGCCGAGCAGGCCGTCGCGGCGGGCTTCGATGAAATCCAGCACGCCAACTTCCTGTTCCTCAATTTCTGGGCCGGGTCAATCGGCGACACGAGGACGCCGGTTCGTTTCACGGCGGTCGCCGAGCGGGCCGCGACGTTGGATCTGGAATCGGCTGAGGTGGCCCGCTTCGTCGACCTGCTCAAGGCGCGCGGTGTCGTCGTGGACCCCACGGTGAACGTGTTCGAGAACCTGTTCCTGGCGCGCAAGGGGATGATCGACCCGAGCTACGCGTCCATTGCCTCGCGTCTCCCGCCGCAGGTTCGCCGGGGGTTGCTCGCTGGCGGGCTACCCGTGCCAGAGGGCAAGGACACGCTGCACCGCGAGTCGTTCGAGAACGTGCTGCGTATGGTCAAGCGCCTGCACGACGCCGGCGTGACCATCGTACCCGGCACCGACGCGATGGCCGGCTTCGCCTATCACCGCGAGCTCGAACTCTACGAGCGAGCAGGGATTCC
>JAFNAJ010000271.1 GCA_017860085.1 Acidobacteriota bacterium
CTGCTGCAGCTGTTCACGAAGCCGGTGCAGGACCGGCCGACGCTGTTCTTCGAGATCATCCAGCGGAAGGGCAGCCGGGGGTTCGGCAAGGGGAACTTCAAGGCACTCTTCGAGTCGATCGAGCGCGAGCAGGCGCTCCGGGGGAACCTCTGATGCCCATCTATCACGCGCTCGGCCGGTTGCCGGCGAAGCGACACGTGGTGTTTCGCAGCGCGCAGGGGGCGCTCTACACGGAGGAGTTGATCGGCAACAAGGGGTTCGTGGGGCCCGCCTCGCTCATCTACCACATCCACCAGCCGACCCAGGTCCGCGACGTCAGGCTCGTCAAGGAGCTCGACTGGAGGATCGACCAGGCGCCGACGTTCCGCCACCGGCACTTCCGGACGGCGCGGATCGCGCCGGCGCCGAGCGTGACGACCGATCGCGTGCCGCTCCTGTTCAATCCCGACGTGGCCCTGTCGTTCGTGATGCCTGAGCGCGACGATGAGCACTTCTACAGGAATGCGCAGGGCGACGAGGTCATGTACGTGAGCGACGGCGCGGGAGTGCTCGAAACGCCCCTGGGCGATCTGCCGTTCAGGAGCGGCGACTACCTGGTCGTCCCGCGGGGCATCCTGCACCGCCATCGCTTCACCGAGCGTCCGGTCCGTTGTCTCACAATCGAGAGCCGGGGCTACGTGCGGACGCCGAAGCACTATCGCAACGAGCACGGACAGCTCACCGAGATGGCGCCGTTCTCGGAACGCGACATCCGCCGGCCACAAGGCCTGCGGACGTTCGACGAGAAGGGCGACTTCCGCATCGTCATCAAGAAGGACAACCGGCTCACGGAGTACGTCGTGGATCATCACCCCTTTGATGTGGTGGGGTGGGACGGCTACTACTACCCGTGGGCGTTCAGTATCCACGACTTCGAGCCACGCGTGGGGCGCGTGCACTTGCCGCCGCCTGTGCACCAGACGTTCGAGGGCGACGGGTTCGTCATCTGTTCCTTCTGTCCGCGACCCTACGACTTCGACCCGCAGGCCCTGCCCGTGCCTTACAACCACTCCAATGTGATGTCGGACGAGGTGCTCTACTACGCGAGCTCGGAGTTCATGAGTCGCAAGGGCATCGAGTACGGGTCGGTGACCCTGCACCCAGACGGCGTGCCCCACGGGCCGCATCCCGGGCGTGCGGAGCAGTCGATTGGCCAGGCTCGCACCGAGGAACTGGCCGTGATGCTCGACACGTTTCGGCCCCTGCGTGTCAGCGCGCAGGCGCTGGAGATCGAGGACCGCGACTACTTCCGGTCGTGGATTGAGTAGGTCGGAGGCGTGACGACGCTCCGACTGCTGCTCGGCGGTCTCATCGACTATGCCGGGCTGTTTCCGCCAGCGGGTCTGTCCATGGCAGAGGCCGTGCGCCTCTATGCCTCCTATCGACGCGGTCGGTCGGCCTGGGCGCTGGGGCGCTTCGTCCTGCCCGCTGCGCGGTTGGCCGAGTTCAGTGACGTCGCGGGGGCGCTGCTGCCGGCGGGGGAGGGTGCGATCCCGTGGCTGGTGAGCGCGCTCGTGGGCCCGGATCCGGCCAGGGATCTCGGCGAGGTGCTCGCATTCAACGCGCGACATGCGCGCATCGACGAGGGCCGTGCGCGGGTCGATGCGGTTGAGGTGCGGGTGGCCACGGCCGAGGAGGTAGGAGCCGTCGCGCGGGTGTTCGACGACTTCTCGGTGGCGTACGAGGTACAGGCGCGAGGCCGGGAGACCGAGGACGCGCTCGACGCCGTTCAGGCCGCAGGTGGCATGGCGAAGCTCAGGACCGGCGGTGTGACCGAAGAGGCCGTTCCAGAAGTCAGCAGCGTCGCGAGCTTCCTGTGGGCGTGCGCGCAGCGTCGTGTCGCGTTCAAGCTGACGGCAGGCCTGCATCACCCGCTGCGCGGGGAGTACGCGCTCACGTACGAGGAGCAGAGTCCGCGCGGCGCCATGCACGGCCTGCTCAACGTGCTGGTTGCCGCCTTGGCGGCTCGCAGGCTGGCGGGGGCGGCAGGCGCGGCGCCGGCCACGGGCGAGCGCGGCGAGGTCCCGTCGATCGTCACGAGCATCCTGGCCGAGAGGGACGCGCGGGCATTCGCGCTGCGCGTCAGCGGCGTGGCGTGGCGAGCCGAGGTGTTTTCGAGCGACGAGGTGGAGTCGGCCCGCGCGACCTTCGCGGTGTCGATCGGGTCGTGCTCGTTCGAGGAGCCGTTGAGCGAACTCGGGGCGTTGGGCTGGCAGGTCTGAGGTCGTTCCGGCCTGAAGGCCAGCCCCCACAGCGCCTGTGCGGATGTAGCGGCCGGCCTTCAGGCCGGCTGGTGACGATCGTGAGATACGACATCAATCACACGCATGATGGGGCGGCGGCGAGTTGGGTCGAGTCCGCCAACCTGCCGGGCGCCGACTTCCCGATCCAGAATCTGCCCTTTGGCGTGTTTCGCCGCGTGGGCAGCGGCGAGACCGCCCGCGTCGGGGTGGCGATCGGCGACGCGGTGCTCGACATCGCAGCCTGTGACGACCGCGGGGTGTTCACCGGTGCCGCCGCGGTTGCCGCGCGAGCCTGCCGAGGGTCTGCCCTCAACGCGCTGATGGCCCTTGGTCCGCGGCAGTGGTCGGCCCTGCGGGCGCGCCTGTTCGAGCTCCTTGGCTCGGGGCGTGCCGAAGAAGTGACGCACCGCGAGCAGGTGAGCCCTTGCCTCGTCGCGCAGGCCGACCTCGAGCTGCTGGTTCCCGCCGACATCGGCGACTACACCGACTTCTACGCGTCGGTCTTTCACGCGACCAACGTGGGTCGCATGCTGCGGCCCGACAACCCCCTCCTTCCCAACTACAAGTACGTGCCGATCGGTTACCACGGCAGGGCTTCGTCGGTCGTGGCCAGCGGTACGCCCGTGCGGCGACCGCTCGGCCAGACGCGGCCCGAGGGTGCCGACGCGCCGATCTTCGGGCCCAGCCGGCGTCTCGACTACGAGCTCGAGGTCGGCGCGTTCATCGGTCCCGGCAATGGGCTCGGCGAGGTCATCCCGCACGACGTCGCCGAGGCACACGTGTTCGGCCTGTGTCTCGTCAACGACTGGTCGGCTCGCGATGTGCAGCAGTGGGAGTACCAGCCGCTGGGGCCGTTTCTCGCGAAGAACTTCGCGACGACTGTCTCGCCGTGGGTGGTGACGCTGGAGGCGTTGGCGCCGTATCGGGTGCCA
Organism: Acidobacteriota bacterium; assembly: GCA_017860085.1. Taxonomy (GTDB): domain Bacteria; phylum Acidobacteriota; class Vicinamibacteria; order Vicinamibacterales; family JAFNAJ01; genus JAFNAJ01. The sequence goes on from JAFNAJ010000271.1 coordinate 3,215, forward strand.
CCGTTCGAGCGCGCGACCGACGACCCACGACCCCTCCCGTATCTCGACGGGCCGGAGTACCGGGCGCGCGGCGGCATCGACCTGCACCTCGAGGTCTGGATCCTGACAGAACAGATGCGCGCGCAGGGCCTCGGACCGCACCGGCTGAGTCGGTCGAACCTCCGCGACCTGTATTGGACCGTGAGCCAACTGGTGACGCACCACGCGTCGAATGGCTGCAACCTGCGGCCGGGCGACCTGGTCGCCAGCGGGACCGTGTCGGGACCCGACCGGGACGGGCGCGGGTGCCTGCTGGAGCTGGCGTGGCGTGGGACCGAGCCAGTCGTCTTGCCGACGGGCGAGACGCGCCGCTTCCTGGAAGATGGTGACGAGATCGTCCTGAGGGGGTATTGTCACCAGAGAGGGTTCGCGCGGATTGGCTTCGGCGAGTGCCGCGGCCGCGTGGTGCCCGCTCCGGGCGTCGAGTAGAGAAACGCCTGTCAGGGCCGATTATCCCCGGGAGGGCCCTCGCCTCTGTGTCCGCGACCGACGACATGAACCGCTGCCGCAGTTGCTCGTCGACGTTCGTGCGGCCGGTGCGTCCGTCCTGGTGGGAGTGGCCTCGCCTCTGGCTGACTCGCCTCCGGCCCCACCAGTGTTGGCACTGCGGTTGGCGGGCGTGGCTGCCCCTCGAAGACCCTTACGCGCCGTCAGGCGACGCGGAACCTGGCCCTCCTCCTGAGCGGCGACTTCACGACAGGCGGCAGGCCCAAGAACCCGCCGCCGATGAGGAAGGCACGACTTCGACGACCCCTCGCCGGACCTCGATGTTCCGGTGACGGTCAGTCGGTCGCCGGACGTCGAACGCCGACCGCGGTCACCCAACCGAACGCCGAACGCCGAGCGCCGAGCTGCCGCTCAGGCCTTGGCGGGCTTGCGCCCGAACACTTCAGCGAAACGCTTCTGCGCCTGGTCCTTGGGCGAGAGGATCGGGTCCTTCACGGGCCAGTCGATGCCGAGGTCCGGGTCGTTCCACAACAGCCCCGCCTCCCCCCCCGCGTCGTACACCTCGGTGCACTTGTACTCGACCACGGCGATGTCGCTCAGCACGCAAAAGCCGTGTGCGAACCCGCCAGGAATCCAGTACTGGCGGAAGTTGTCGGCCGACAGGTGCACGCCCTCCCAATGACCAAACGTCGGTGACTCCGGCCGGATGTCGACCGCCACGTCGAAGATCTCGCCGTCGACCACCTGCACGAGCTTGCCCTGGGGGCGGCGCCACTGGTAGTGCAGCCCACGGAGCGTGTTGCGCACCGAGCACGAACGGTTGTCCTGCGCGAACGTGGCACGTTTCCACGAAGTACCCGCGTTGGTCGCGGATGAGGTGGGGTTCGATGACGAGCACACCCTCGAGGCGACTTCTACGCACTTCCATGGAATGCCTCGTGGTCCAGAAGGTGGAGCAGGTACTCCCCGTACGAATTGGATCGCATCGTCTGGGCAATCCGCCGTACGGCGTCAGCGTCGATGTAGCCCATACGGTAGGCGATCTCCTCGACGCAGGCCAGCATGAGCCCCTGGCGTTCCTCGAGCGTCTGCACGAATGTCGCGGCCTGGAGCAACGACTCGTGGGTGCCCTCGCGGCCTGGAGCAACGACTCGTGGGTGCCCGTATCCAGCCACGCAAAGCCCCGACTGAGGCGCTCGACACAGAGGTCGCCACGGCGGAGGTAGTGGAGGTTCACGTCGGTGATTTCGAGCTCTCCCCGCTTGGACGGCTGCAGCCCCTCGGCGATCTCAACCACGTCGTTATCGTAGAAGTAGAGACCCGTGACCGCGTAAGAGGACCTTGGATGCGCGGGTTTCTCCTCGATGCTGAGGGCGCGCCCGTCGGTGTCGAACTCCACGACGCCGTACCGTTCAGGATCTTTGACGAGGTAGCCGAACACGGTCGCTCCGCGGTGGCGCGCGGCAGCCCGGCCGAGGATCTCCTGGAGGCCGGCGCCGTAGAAGATGTTGTCGCCAAGGGCCAACGCCACCCGGTCTGGGCCAATGAAGTC
>JAFNAJ010000272.1 GCA_017860085.1 Acidobacteriota bacterium
GGGCCGGCGCGGTCTGGGCGAGGAGGACAAGAACGAGAATGAGCGGCAGCAACATGGGTGAGAGCCTTGGGGCCCCGGCACCCGTGCAGCAATGCCACTGCCACCCTGTGGGTGCCGGCTAACCCATAGACAGCACGTGGGTTGACCGCAACACGCCGGGCAGGGTGTCACGAGCCGCCGGAAAACCGGCAATGCGCGGCGGTCGGCGCTCCCCTAGCGAAGGGGTTCGAACCGCGCCGTGAAATGCCGCAACACCTTCGGGGCTTCGACGATGCGGTAGCCGGGAAGGCGGTCGCGCATGGCGGCGACGGCGATCACGGCCTCGGCCACGTAGTCGATGTGCGACTGCGTGTAGACCCGCCGCGGAATGGCCAGCCGTACCAGGTCCATCGCCGCCGGCGTCTCGCTGCCGTCGGGGTGCAGGCCGAACATCACCGTCCCGATTTCCACGCCCCGCACGCCCGCCTCGACATACAACGCGTTGACGAGGGCGATGCCGGGGTATTGCTGCGGGGGGATGTGCGGCAGCAGCGCCCGCGCGTCGATGTAGATCGCGTGGCCGCCTGGCGGCTTGATGATGGGCACGTCGGCCGCCATCAGCTTCTCACCCAGGTAGGCCGTGGACCGGATCCGGTAGCGCAGGTACGGTTCCTCCACCACCTCCTCGAGCCCGCGGGCGATGGCCTCGAGGTCGTACCCCGCGAGGCCCCCGTACGTGGGGAACCCCTCGGTGAGGATGAGCAGGTTGCGGCACGCCTCGGCCCACGCCGGGTCGTTCATCGCCAGGAACCCGCCGATGTTGGCGAGGCCGTCCTTCTTGGCCGACATGGTGCACCCGTCGGCCAGCGCGAACATCTCCTGGGCGATGGCCTTCGGCGTGCGCGTGGCCTGTCCCGGTTCGCGCTGCTTGATGAAGTAGGCGTTCTCGGCAAACCGGCACGCGTCGAGGAACAGCGGCTTGCGATACCGATCGCACAGCGCGCGCACGCCACGCAGGTTCTCGAGCGACACGGGCTGGCCACCGCCCGAGTTGTTGGTCACGGTGACCATCACGAGCGGCACGCGATCGCCGCGCTCGGCCAGCAGGTGCTCGAGGGCCCCGAGATCCATGTTGCCCTTGAAGGGGTGCAGCGCCGCCGGCACGCGGCCCTCGGGAATCACCAGGTCGATCGCCTCGGCTTCCTCGACCTCGATGTTGGCGCGCGTGGTGTCGAAGTGGTTGTTGTTGGGGACGATCTGACCGGCGTGCAGCGTCGTGTGAAACAGGATGCGCTCGGCCGCGCGGCCCTGGTGCGTCGGGATGATGTGCGCGAAACCCGTGAGATCGCGCACCACGTCCTGGAACCGGTAGAACGATCGGCTCCCGGCGTAGGACTCGTCGCCCTGCATCAAGGCGCCCCACTGCGCCGACGACATGGCCCCGGTCCCCGAGTCGGTGAGCAGGTCGATCAGCACGTCCTCGGCGTGCAGCCGGAAGACGTTGTAGCCGGCCTCGTGCAGGGCCCGCTCGCGGTCTTCGCGGTGCGTGAACTTCACCGCCTCGACCGACTTGATGCGGAACGGCTCGATGATCGTCGTGAAGTTCACTTGAGCTCTCCCCGCCGGAGGCGCCGATAGAGGTCGAGCGCCTCTTCCAGGATGCGCACGGCATCCTCGGGGCCCATGAACTCCTCGACCACCACCTGCTTGTGCTCGAGCGTCTTGTAGTCTTCGAAGAAGCGCCGGATCTCGCGCAGCGTGTGCGTCGGCAGCTGCGTGTGCGTGGTGTAGTCGGAGACGGCCGGGTCTCTGACGCTCACCGCGAGGATCTTGTCGTCGAGCCCCTTCTCGTCGCGCATGCGCATCACGCCGATGGCGCGCGCTTCGACCACCGTCGCCGGGTGCACGGGCTCCTGGCCCAGCACCAGCGCATCCAGCGGATCCCCATCGTCACAGAACGTGCGCGGGATGAAGCCGTAGTTGGCCGGGTAGTGCACGGCGCTGTAGAGCACGCGGTCGAGCCGCATGAGGCCCGACTCCTTGTCGAGCTCGTACTTGTTCTTGCTGCCCATCGGGACCTCGATCACCACGGGGAAGATCTTGGCGATGAGGTGGTCGTCAACGTAGAGGTCGTGCCACGGATGCATGGTGGGATTCTAACGCACGCTGTTCTTGGGGTCAGATCTTGATTTTATGCACGACGTCGAGTCACGCCTTCAGCAGGGCCCCGAGCGTCGTGCATGAAATCAAGATCTGACCCCGGATGATCGCCGGACCGCGTCCGCCACCACCGCCTGCCCGAGCGCGATGCCGCCGTCGCCCGGCGGCACGGCGCGATGGGCAACGACGGGGAAATCGGCACCGAGGTGGGCGCGGACTCCCGCGCCAAGGCGCGCGTTCTGGAAGCAGCCCCCGGTGAGCACGACCGGGAGCGTGCCGTGCTGCTCCGCCACCAGGCGCACCACCGCGGCGGTGGCCAGCACGACCGTGTTGTGGAACCGCGCGGACACGGTGGCCGCCGGTCGACGCGCCATCACATCATCCACCACAGCTCGCGCCATGGGACGAAGGTCGATCACCCACGGCACCGTGGCGCGGTCGATGTGGAAGGGGTAGGCCGCGTCCTCGTCGTCGTCCGCGGCCGAGTCGAGTTCGAGGGCCACCTGGCCCTCGTAGGTGGCACGCGTGCGACCGAGGGCAAGAGCGCCCACGGCGTCGAAGTAGCGGCCGACGCCGTGCGCCAGCGGGGCCTGGACGCTCCGCGTGATCATTTGCGTCACCACCTCGACATCGTGCGGCGCGACGTGCTGGAAGACGGCGAGCCGGTCGAGCGGCGCGTGCCCGTCGAAGGCATCCAGCACGAGCGCCAGGCCGAGGCGCCAGACGTGTCGGATTGCCGTGTCGCCCCCGGGCAGCGGCAGCGGCCGGAACGTCGCAACGCGCGTGTAGGCGCGCGTGTCGGCGACGAGAATCTCACCGCCCCAGGCCGACCCGTCCGTGCCCCAGCCAGTGCCGTCGTAGGCGATGCCGATGACGGGCCCGCTGAGGCCGTGCTCGGCCAGCGCGCTCGCCACGTGCGCGTGATGGTGCTGCACGCCCACCACGTCGACGCCGGGACGCGACTGCGCGTAGGCCGTGGAAGGGTAGTCGGGATGCAGGTCGTGGGCCACCACCTCGGGGGTGATGCGGAGGAAGCGCTCGAGCCGGGCGATCGACTCCTGGAAGTACTCGTGCGTGGCGAGGTTGTCGAGATCCCCGATGTGCGGTCCCAGCCAGGCGTCGTCTCCCGAGGCGAGGCAGAACGTGTTCTTGAGCAGGGCCCCGCACGCGAGGACCGGCCGGGCGACGGGGCGCGCGAGCTTGAGGGGGCGCGGCACGAATCCCCTCGACCGCCGAAGCACCGTGGGGACGCCGGCAAGCACGCGCGTCACCGAGTCGTCGCACGGCGACTCGATCAGCCTGTCGTGCACGACGAAGAGGTCGGCGATGCCGCCCAATCGCGTCACCGCCTCGTCGTTTTCGTACGCCAGCGGCTCTTCCGAGAGGTTGCCCGAGGTCATCACCAGCGGGGCGCGCACCCTCTGCAGAAGGAGGTGGTGCAGGGGCGTGTAGGGCAGCATGAGCCCCACGAGCGGATTGCGCGGGGCCACTTCGGGCGCGAGAGGCGAGGGCGCACGGCGCGGGGCGAGCACGATCGGGCGCTCGACGCTCGTCAGCAGGCGACGCTCGTCGTCTCCGAGGCGGGCGAGCTGGCCGGCCGCGTCGAGGCTGGCCGCCATCACGGCAAACGGCTTCTCGTCGCGCTGCTTCCGATCCCGCAGCGTCTGGACGGCGTGCGACGAGGTGGCGTCACAGGCGAGATGGAATCCTCCGAGCCCCTTGATGGCAAGGATCAATCCCGAGTCGAGCGCGCGCGCCGCCGCCTCGATGACGTCGTCTGCCGTAAGCGGATCTCCTCCGGCGCCCAGGAGCTGCAGACGTGGGCCGCAGCGGGGGCACGCGTTGGGCTCGGCGTGAAAGCGTCGATCGGCGGGCGCCTCGTATTCCCGCCGGCACGCCTCGCACAGCTCGAACGCCGCCATCGTGGTGGTGGCGCGGTCGTAGGGGATGTCGCGCGCGATGGTGAAGCGGGGACCGCAGTTGGTGCAGTTGATGAAGGCGTAGCCGTGCCGGCGATCGCCCGGGTCGTGGAGCTCGGCCAGGCACGCGTCGCAGGTGGCAAGGTCGGGAGGAATCGAGGCTCGCGTGCGCGCGGCCTCGACACTCGCGACGATCACGAAGTCGTCGCCGGCCTCCGGCGGGATTGGCGCGGCGGCGATGTCGTCGATGACGGCGGCTGGCGGGTGCTCGAGTCGCAGGCGCGTGAGGAAGGCGTCGACCGCGACACCGGCGCCAAAGACCTCGATGGTGACGCCGCCGCTGTCGTTGCTGACACGACCACTGAGCCGGCACTCGCGCGCCAGCCTGAAGACGAACGGGCGGAAGCCGACGCCCTGGACGATGCCCCTGACCCGGATGCGACGGCCTTCGCGGGAACCGGGTGGCGTGGGCATGTCA
>JAFNAJ010000273.1 GCA_017860085.1 Acidobacteriota bacterium
GGCTCTCGACCGAGCCGCACGTGGGTGTCGTGCTGGCTTCGGGAGGCTACCCCGGCGCGTTCGAGAAGGGGAAGCCGATTTCCGGGCTCGAGGCTGCCGCGAGAATGCCCGGCGTGCACGTCTTCCATGCGGGCACGGCGCTGCGCGACGGCACCGTCGTCACCGATGGCGGGCGCGTGCTCACGGTGGTCGGGCACGGACCCGGCTTCCAGGCCGCCATCGATCGCGCCTACGCTGCCGTACGGCACATCGCGTTCGACGGCATGCACCTGCGTCACGACATCGGCCACAAGGCGCTCGCCCACCCTTCCGGGCGCCGAGGCTCCAATCACCGGGCGTGACCTTCGCGATCCTCACCCTTGGGTGCCGCGTCAACCAGGCAGACTCGCTCGGGCTCGAAACGGATCTTGGTGCGCTCGGCGGGACGGTGGCGGCACCCGACCAGGCCGACGTGGTCGTCGTCAACAGCTGTTCGGTGACCGCAGGTGCCGACCAGGGTACCCGCCAGGCGGTGCGGCGTGTCCATCGCCGGAATCCAGCCGCGAAGATTGTCGTCACCGGCTGCTATGCGTCGCGCAGTGCCGAGGAGATTGCCATGCTGCCGGGTGTGGTCCGCGTGGTGGGCAACGCGGGCAAGGAGCAACTGGCGTCCCTGGTGGCTGCCCTCTCACCCCGGACGACGGCCGAGCGTTTCGGATGCGGCGACGGCGCGTGCGGCGCTCCGGTCGAGCCCGGTATCGCCGGACGCACGGCGTGGACGCTCGGCGTGCAGACCGGCTGCGATGAGCCGTGCGCGTATTGCATCATCCCGACGACCCGCGGGCAGCCACGCAGCAGGCCAGTGGACGCCGTCGTCGCGGAGGCCGAGCGCGTGGCCTCCTGGGGGTTCCGCGAGATCGCGATCACGGGTGTCCACCTCGGCGCGTGGGGGCGCGATCTCGACCCGCCTCGCCGTCTCGTCGCCCTGCTCGATGGCCTCGCTGCACGTGACCTGCCCGTCCGCTATCGCCTGAGCTCTCTCGAGCCCATGGACTGCACCCACGAGGTGATCGACCGGCTGGCAGCGGATGCGCGATTCGCGCCGCACCTCCACCTGCCCATGCAACACGCAAGTTCACGGGTGCTCACGGCCATGCGACGGCCCTACAGCGGCGACTGGTACGCACAGCTTGTGGAACGCGTGCGGGCACGGTTACCCGACGCCTCGATCGGGACCGACGTCATCGTGGGTTTCCCAGGCGAGCACGACGAGGATTTTGAGAAGACGCGCACGTATCTGGCGGGTGCGCCGTTGAGTTACGTGCACGTGTTTCCATACTCGGACCGCCCCGGCACCGAGGCGGCGCGCCTCGGGGGGAAGGTGCACGGGGCCACGATCCGTGCCAGGGCCGACGAACTGCGCACGGTGGCGAAAACCCTGGCCGAGCGATTTCAGCGCTCGCAGGTGGGGCGCGTGAGGCCGGGGCTGACGCTGGAGGATGGGACCTTGGTGGTGACGGACAACTACCTCAAGGTTCGCGTGCCGGCCGGCGTGGCCCGCAACGTGTTCGTGAACGTGCGCATCGATGCCGCGACGCCCGGGGGGCTGGCCGGCACGGTCGCCGCCCCGCCGGGCTCCTGACCGACGAGCAGCCAGCGCCGAACACCGAGGTTCAGCCTCGAGCCCCGAGCTGATCCGCGAGCCGCTGTGCGGGCGACGGACGAGTCCCCTCCACGATCAGTTGGCCGCAGGCCGCTCGGATGTCGCGCCCCCGGCTCTTGCGCACCGACACCCTGAGCCCCTTCGCGGCCAGGATGCGGGCAAACGCGTCGACGCGCGCGTCCGACGGCCTGGCAAACGGGATGCTCGGGGCCTCGTTGAGCGGGATCAGGTTGACCTTGGCCCTGATGTCCGCGAGCAGTCGCACCAGGCGGCGCGCATCCTGGGGGGTGTCGTTCACACCGTCGAGCAGGACGTACTCAAAGGTGATGCGGTCACGTCGCTTGACGGGAAAGCGCTTGCACGCCTCGATGAGATCGGCCAACCCGTACTTGCGATTCACCGGGACCAGGGCGTCGCGCACATCCTCGGTGGTGGCGTGCAGCGACACCGCGAGGTTGGGCATGTACGGCTCGGTCGCCAGCCGCGCGAGCGCCGGCAGCACCCCGACCGTGGACAGGGTGACCCGTCGCGCGGGCACGGCCATCCCGTTGGGATCCGCCAGCAGCCGAAGGGCCTTCATCGTCTCGTCGTAGTTGTGCAGGGGTTCACCCATGCCCATCAGCACGATGTTGAATGCCACGTCGAGCAGCCCGAGCTCACGTGCCAGGACCCGCACCTGCCCGGCGATCTCTCCCGCATTCAGGTTGCGGACCATGCCCATCTTGCCCGTCAGACAGAACGCGCAGCGCATGGCGCAGCCCACCTGCGTCGAGACGCAGAAGGTCTGGGCGGGAGTGTCCGGAATGTGGACCGATTCGATGCAACGGCCGTCCGACAGCTCGAGGAGCAGCTTGACGGTGCCATCGGTGGACATGTCGCGGTGCACGACGCGAGGCGACACGACCTCGAGGGCGTCCGCAAGCCGTACGCGAAGGTCGCGCGACAGGTCCGACATCGCCTCGAAGTCGTCGACGCCACGCCGCCAGATCCAGCGGTAGAGCTGGCGCGCGTGGAAGCGGGCGACGCCGAGGCGCTCGAAGACGGTCTCGAGTTCGGCCACCTCGAGTCCGGCCGCATCAATTCGGGCTGTGTCTGACATCGTGGGAGCGTCGAGCCGCGAGCAGGAAACACCCGGAGAATACCACGGCGCAGGCGCCGGGCCGTCGTCGCCGGGCGTGGTATCATGGCGCTTTCCTGGCGCTCAGCCGCACGCGTGTGTCGATCCCGCTGAGCGCGTCAGCTGCCGAGTGACGCCTCCGTCCGACAATGATTACGCGTGAGACGCTCGAAAACGGCGTGCGTCTGGTCACCGAGGCCATGCCCCACGTCCGCTCGGTGAGCATCGGCCTCTGGCTCACGAGGGGGTCGCGTCACGAGCCGGCAGACCTGGGCGGCATCGCGCACTTCGTCGAGCACATGCTCTTCAAGGGTACCGAAACGCGCAGTGCCCAGGACATCGCGCAGGCCATCGACTCGGTCGGCGGGCAGTTCGACGCCTTCACGTCGAAGGAGTACGCCGGCTACTACATCAAGGTGCTCGACGAGCACGTTCCCGTGGCCATCGACCTGCTGGCCGACGTGGTCCTTCGCCCGGCGCTGGCCCTCGACGACATCGAACGCGAGAAGAAGGTGATCCTCGAGGAGATCAAGATGGTCGAGGACACCCCCGACGACCTCGTGCACGAGATCTTCACCGAGGCCTTCTGGGAAGGACACCCGCTGGGGCGCCCGATCCTGGGGTGGCCGGAGACCGTGTCGGCGTTCAATCGCCAGGTCTTGCGGCGCTACTTCGATGCCGCGTACGTGGCCGAGAACTTCATCGTGGCCGCGGCCGGCAACCTCGAGCACACGCGCATCCGCGACCTGGTGGCTGCCGCGTTCCAGACGGCGCGTCACCGGGGCCCTCGCCCCGACGAGATTCCGCCGATGACGAAGCCTCGTCTCACCGTGCGGCGCAAGGAACTCGAGCAGTGCCACGTGTGCCTGGGCACGCCGGCCTACCCCCAGAGCCACGAGGGACGGTACGTCGCCTACGTGCTCAACACCCTGCTGGGCGGCTCGATGAGCTCGCGCTTGTTTCAGCACATTCGGGAGCAGCGTGGGCTGGTCTACGCGATCTTCAGCGGGCTCAGTTCGTTCCGCGACGCGGGGATGTTCAACGTCTACGCCGGATGCGCGGCCGAGACGGCGCGCGAGGTCATCGACCTGACGGTGCAGGAGATGCGCGGCGTGACAGCGGAGCGCGTTCCGGACGACGAACTGCGGCGCGCCAAGGACCATTTGAAGGGCAACCTGATGCTCAGCCTCGAGAGCACCTCGAGCCGCATGTCGCATCTGGCCAGGCAGGAGATCTACTTCGACAAGCCGTTCACCCTCGACGAGACGCTCGCAGGCATCGAGGCCGTGAACCCGGAAGCGGTGCAGGCCACGGCGACCGAGCTCTTCACGGATGGAGCCATAGCGCTGACGCTGCTCGGGCCCACCGAAGGGATCGAGGTGCCACAGGGCCAGCTCGTCATCGCGTGAGCAGAAGCGACGAGGAAACCGCATGATCGGCCGCTACACGCACCCTGAGATGGGTCGCATCTGGAGCGATCAACGACGCTTCGAGACCTGGTTGCGGGTTGAAACGGCGGCAGCCGAGGCGATGGCCGGAGCGGGCATCGTGCCCGCGGACGCCGCCAGGGACATCCGCGACCACGGCACCTTCGACATCGGCCGCATCGAGGAAATCGAGCAGACGACGCAGCACGATCTCATCGCGTTCACGACGGCCGTTGCCGAGCGCGTCGGCCCGTCGGCCCGCTGGCTGCACTTCGGGCTGACCTCGTCTGACATCGTCGACACGGGGCTCGCGCTCCAGATGCGCGAGGCGTGCGACCTGAT
>JAFNAJ010000274.1 GCA_017860085.1 Acidobacteriota bacterium
TATACTTCCTCCCCGGTCGGAGCGTGGCGCAGTCTGGTAGCGCACTTGCATGGGGTGCAAGGGGTCCCGAGTTCGAATCTCGGCGCTCCGACCAGTTTCACACTCCCCAGTCCCCAGTACCCTTATGAACGATCAGGAAACGAAGTCGATTCTGACGATCGCCTTGGTGGCCGCCTTCGCAGACGGTCTCAAGGACGAGCGTGAGCGTGCGGCCGTCAAGCGCGTGGCCGAGGCCCTGGGACCCGAGGCAGGGTTCGACATGCCGGGACTTTACCGCGACGTGCTGTTGTCGAAGCCCGACCTCACGCAGCTCGCGGCGGTGCTGCAGTCGCAGGAATCGAGGCAACTGGCGTATGAAATGGCGGTGGGCGTCTGCGACGCCGACGGAGCGCAGGGCCCGGCGGAAACGGAGTTCCTCGCGAAACTCGCGGGCGTGCTGAACCTGCCCGCGACGGTCGCCGGGAACGTCAACACAAGCGCCGACAGCGTCGCGAATGCGACGTTCGAGGCCGCGGCGCCGGTCACGGGCACCGTGCTCGGCAAGGCCAGCATTTCGGCGGCCGAGATGGACCAGATGATCCTGAACGCGTCGATCACCAATGCGGCGCTCGAACTCCTGCCGGAGTCGATCGCCTCGATGGCGATCATTCCCCTGCAGCTGCGGCTCGTCTACCGCATCGGCAAGGCGCACGGCTATGAGATGGATCGCTCGCACGCGAAGGACTTCCTCGCCACGCTCGGGGTCGGCCTCACTTCGCAGTACCTCGAGCAGTTCGGCCGCAAGCTGCTGGGCGGCCTGCTCGGTGGCATCGGGCGGCAGGCGGCGAGTTCCGGCCTGACATTCGCGACGACGTACGCACTCGGTCGCGTCGCGCAGCGCTACTACTCGGCGGGCCGCACACTCGACACGGCGACACTGAAGCAAACGTTCGCGTCGTTGCTCGACGAAGCGCGTGGCCTCGCGCCTCGGTACCAGGGCGAGATCGAGCGCAAGGCAGGCAGCATCGACACGCGCAGCCTCGCGTCGTTGATCAAGCAGGTCTGAAGTCCCGCTACGAGTGCGTGACGGCGTGCGCCCGGTCCGGCCGCTCCAGGTGCGGCACGGCGTTGAAAGCCACGACGCGCGACACCATGCGCCCGCACGCCAGTTCGGTGATCCCGGTGTTGCGGGTCTGCAGGTTGAGCTGGATGGCCGCCTCGGGCCCGGCGCCCAGGGTGTCGGCGATGACGCGACCGATCACGCCTCCCGAGGTCACGATGAGCACGGGCGCTGATGCGTCGAGCCCCTCGCACGCCGTCGCGACTGCGCCGGAGATCCGCTCGCCGAATTGCTGCCACGTCTCCCCGCCGGGCACCGGGCCTTCGTGACGCGACCACGCGAAGAGCGCCTCGCGAATGGCGGTGAAATATCCGCGACGATCGCCGGAGGACCGCAGCAGCCTGTCGCTGTCCGCGTGGAAGGTGGCGAGCACGCTCGCGGCGTCGTACTCGTTGAAGCGCGCGTCTACCACGCGGGCGGGCAACTCCGGGAGGCGATTCAGGATCGTATCCAGGGTGCCGGACTGCCGCGCGAGGCTGCCCGAGATCACGCGCGCGAAGCGTAAGCCGCGCGCGGCGAAATGCTCGCCCAGCCAGGCCGACTGCACATGCCCGAGTTCGGTGACGGAGTCGTAGTGGCCGGTGAAGTCGGGTTGAGCGTGGCGGACCAGGTAGAGATACGGCATGAGCTTGCGTGGCGGTACGGATCGCGGCAGTTTACTCTGTCGACACCCGCGATCCGCGGGCTGTCGAGCGGGAGCAAGGCATCGTGAACGAGCGGTCGGCACGTTTCGCAGCCTCGGGCGTCGTGACCCTGACGACGGACTTCGGTCTCAGGGATCCGTTCGTCGGCGTCATGAAGGGACAACTCCTCGTGCGCTTCCGGGAAGTGCGCATCGTCGACCTCACGCACGAGGTGCTCGCGCACTGGCCCGCGGAGGCGGGGTTCTGGCTCGCAAGGTCGTTCCGCTACTTCCCCGCGGGCACGGTGCACGTGGCGGTCGTCGATCCAGGCGTCGGCACCTCTCGCGACATCGCGGTGGTGGAGTGCGAGGGCCACGTCTTCCTCGCACCGGACAACGGTCTCCTGGCGAGCGTGATCGAGAACTCAACCAGTGTCGCCCTGCGGCGTGTCGATCCATCGGCGTTGACGCGCATGCGTATCGGCGCGCCCAGCGCCACGTTCCACGGACGCGACATCTTCGCCCCCATGGCCGCGGAGCTGGCGGCCGGCCGCATCCAGCCATCGGACCTCGGCGCTGAGGTCCACGAACTGATACCGGGCTGGCTCGAGGAGCCGGTCGTCGGCCAGGGACAGGTGACGGGGTCCGTGGTGACCGTCGATCACTTCGGCAACCTGATTACCAACATCGACGGTCGCTTCCTGGCCGGTCTCGCGCATCCGGCGATCCGGGTCGCGGGCCATGAGCTCCCGCTGCGCCGTACCTACGCCGACGTCCGCCCCGGCGACTACCTGGCCATGGTGAATTCCTTCGGGGTCGTCGAGATTGCCCGGGCCGAGCAGAGTGCCGCCGAGGGCCTGGGCCTGGACCGAGGGGCGCCGGTCGTGGTGTTTCAGAAGTAGTCTAAGTCAATGATTAAAGATAAAAAAAAGCCCGGCAGTGGCGCGGCAGGCCGCCTGTCCGGACATTCGGCTGGACGGGCCAGACCGGGGCCGGCATTGCGCCGCAACAAGGAACAGTTGAGAAGCCTCGCGATTCGTATATAGTTCGCAGCCCTGTGCCCGGATATTCCGGCAGCACATTGAAATCTCAGGGTTTTCTCAGGGCCGTGACATGGAACGAGACGAGGAACACTTCGACCTCGATGAAGAGTTCGTGGCGGGAGCCGAAGAAGAAGACTTCGACCGATTCATCGACAAGGTGGACCGGCGCAAGCAGGTGGCTGCCGTAAAGCGAGGCAAGGCCGCCTGGAGCAAGCTTGAAGACGTGCTCGCCGAGAAACGTCTCCAGAAGCAACTGAAGGACGTTTACGACGACGTTTGACCTTCGCGCCACGCGCGCCCCCGGCTCCCAACCCCGGGAGCCGCTCCGGGGACCGCTCGATGACCACAAATCCTGAATCGCACTGGGTCGTCCTCAAGTTCGGCGGCACCAGCGTTTCGAGCGTCAGTAACTGGAAGAACGTCGCGTCCGTGGTGCGGGCTCGCCTCGACGAGGGCCTGCGACCCGTCGTGGTCCACTCGGCGCTGTCCGGGATCACTGACCGGCTCGAGCAGCTCCTCGCCAAGGCGCTCGGCGGCGACTGGGAGCCGGTGATGGAGCAGATCGAGCGCAGGCATTGCGACCTGTCGCGCGACCTGAGACTGCCGATCAGTGCCGAGCTCGAGCACCATTTCACCGACCTGCGCAAGATGGCCTCGGGCATTCACCTGATCGGCGAGGTCAGCGACCGACTGCGCGCCCGCGTCATGGCGACGGGCGAACTCATGGCGACGCGCATCGGTGCAGCGTTTCTCGCCTCCGAAGGCCTCGACGTGCAGTGGCTCGACGCGCGTACGCTGCTGCACGCCGAAGAGCGCCCCGGCGCCTCGGTGCGCGCCAACTACCTGTCGGCCACCTGCAACTTCGAGCCCGATCCGGCGCTGCAGCAGCGCCTCGCCGCGGGCGGCAACGTGCTGCTGACGCAGGGGTTCATTGCGAGCGACAGCAGGGGCGAGACGGTCCTGCTCGGCCGTGGTGGCTCGGACACCTCAGGCAGCTATCTTGCGGCAAAGCTGCACGCGCGCAGTCTCGAAATCTGGACTGACGTGCCGGGGATGTTCACGGCGAACCCGCGCCACGTGCCGAACGCCCGCCTGCTCAAGTCGCTCGACTACGACGAGGCGCAGGAAATCGCGAGCAGCGGGGCGAAGGTGCTGCATCCGCGCTGCATCCTGCCGGCGAAGCAGTACGCAATTCCGCTGTCGGTGCACGCGACGCAGATGCCCGACGTTCCGGGGACCGTCGTCACTGCGACGGGCGGCGACGGCGGGGCGCGCGTCAAGGCGGTCTGCACAAAGAAAGGCATCACGCTGCTCTCGATGGAGACCCTCGGGATGTGGCACCAGGTCGGCTTCCTGGCCGACGCCTTCGCGGTATTCAAGGAGCACGGCCTGTCGGTGGACCTGGTCTCCACGTCAGAAACCACCGTCACGGTATCGCTCGACCCCGCGGCCAACGCGCTCGATGCCCGTGCCCTCGAGGTCCTGGTGAATTCGCTGTCGAAGCTGTGCCGCGTCGAGGTGATCGGTCCCTGCTCGGCCGTGAGCCTGGTCGGCCGCAGCATCCGCGCCACCCTGCATCGCCTCGGCGACGCGCTCGAGCTGTTCGAGGAACAGCGCATCTACCTCGTGACCCAGGCGGCCAACGACCTCAACATCACCTTCGTCGTGGACGAGGAGCAGGGCGACCGGCTGGTGAGCCGGTTGCACGACGTGATCGTGCGCAACGCCCCCTCCGACCACGTGCTCGGCCCGACGTGG
>JAFNAJ010000275.1 GCA_017860085.1 Acidobacteriota bacterium
TCCTCGGCCGACTCGACACCCGACGACACCTTGTCGTGATTGCCGCGGATCATCACGTGGGGCGCCAGATCGCGCACGCGCTCGACCACGGCGTTGGGGTCGGCGCCGTAGCCGACAATGTCGCCGAGCACGATGATGCGATCGAACCGATCGCGAGGCGCCTCTGCGAGGACGGCGTCGAGCGCCTCGAGGTTCGAGTGGATGTCGCTGAGGATGAGGTAGCGCATGACTCAGGGGCGCAGCGTCTCCAGGATCCGCTCGACCAGCTCTCCCACGGGGAGCCCGGCAGCATCGATCCGCACGTGGGCCAGCCGGTAAGCAGCGGTGCGTGCCCAATATAGCCCTTCCAACTGCCGTCGGTCCACCGCCAGGGGGCGGCGGCCGTCGCTCGGGGCGCGGTCGACGACGAGGGGGAGGGGGATGTCGAGCCAGATCACAAAACCGTCGGCCAGCATCGCGGCCCGGTTCTCGGGATCGACGAACGTCCCGCCGCCGGTGGCGACGACGGCATGTCGCAAGGGCAGCAGGCCGTAGAGCACCTCGCGTTCGACGGTGCGGAAGTACGGTTCGCCCTTGAGCCGGAAGATGTCCGCGATGGTGGCGCGCTCGCGGAGCTCGATGCGATCGTCGACGTCCTCGGCGACCCAGCCGAGGCGGTCGGCAACCGCCCGGGCCAGCGTGCTCTTGCCCGCTCCCATGAACCCGACCAGGTAGACCTTGTCGATTTCAGGCACGGAGCGACCGCAGGACGTCGAAGAATCCCGGGTAGGAGACGTCGACCGAACCCGCGCCGAGGATCTCGCTCGGACCGGTGGCGCCCAGGGCGGCGATGGCAAATGCCATGGCCAGGCGGTGATCGCCGCAGGCGTCGGCTCGTCCGCCGGTGAGCCGCGCGCCAGGGTCGAGGCGGAACCCGTCGGGCAGCTCGACCGCCGCCGCGCCGAGCGCCGTGAGGCCCGTCACGAGGGCGGTGATGCGGTCGCTTTCCTTGGCCCTCAGTTCGGCGGCGCCCGTCACCTGCATGCCGCCGCCGAAGGCGGCCAGCGCGGCGAGGGCCGGCAACTCGTCGATGAGCAGCGGCACCTCGGCGGGAGTCACGACGAATGACTCGAGTCGTTCGTGTCGCACCACGAGGCGTCCGACAGGCTCGCCATGGCGGATGTCGGTGACCGTCTGTTCGACCCGGGCGCCGGCCCGGGCGAGGACGCCCAGCACTGCCGTGCGTGTGGCGTTGAGGCCGACGCCTTCGACGATCAGCTCCGACCCCGGCAGGGCGGCCGCCGCAACGGCCCAGAACGCGGCTGAGGACAAGTCGCCGGGGACGGTGACGTTGCGGCCGCTCATGCGCTGGAGGCCCTGGACCCCGATGGCCGTGCCCTGCCGCGTGACGCGTACGCCGAACGCCTCGAGCGCCAACTCCGTATGATCCCGAGTGGATGCCGGCTCGCGGACGACCGTGGTCCCGGTGGCTTGGAGTCCAGCGAGCAGGATCGCGCTCTTGACCTGCGCGCTGGGCACTTCGGGCGTGACGTCGATGCCGCGCAGGTCGCCCCCGTGCACCGTCAATGGGGGACGGTTCTCGACGGTCTCGATTCGGGCGCCCATCCGCTCGAGCGGCACGACCACGCGCCGCATGGGACGCCGACGGAGCGAGGCATCACCGGTGAGGGTCGCGACGAAGGGGTGCGCGGCCACGACACCCGCGAGGAGCCGAAGGGTCGTGCCCGAGTTGCCGGCATCGAGGGCCGCGTGCGGGGCGGAGAGGCCGCGGAGACCCCGGCCGGGGACCTGGAGCGTCCCCCGCGCGTCGAAGCGGACATCGGCGCCGAGCTGGCGGAGGCAGGCCAGGGTCGAGGCGCAGTCGGCTCCGGGCCCGTAACCGCTGACGCAACTGTCGCCCTCGGCCAGGGCGGCGAGGATGGCGTAGCGGTGGGAAACGGATTTGTCGCCCGGGACCGTGATCTGACCGAGGAGCCTGGTGGCGGGCTCGATGAGGATCGAGGCGCCCGGCTGAAGCGACATGGCAGGGACTATAGCATCGGGGGCTCGGGGGGCTGCCGCCCCAAGGCCGCCGTGGAGCGTGAATGGGTTTGGCCGATATCTTGAGAGGGGAGCGCTTGACCCCCTCGGTGCGCGTGTGCTACTAAACCGCGGGCTTCGATGACCGAACATCAGCGCCTTCTTCGCCTGCGCTTTCGGAGCGCTTACGAGATGCTCGACCTGGTGCAGGTGGCCAGCGACAGGGTCACGCAGCTCGCGGGGCTGGACGACGACGCCATCCACTGGGTGGGTGTGGCGGTGCGGGAGTCGGTCATCAACGCCATCAAGCACGGCAACCGCCAGGACCCCGGCAAAGAGGTCACGGTCGAGTTCGCGTTCGAGCCCAACGGCACGTCCTCCTCGCTCGTCATTCGCGTCAGCGACGAGGGAATCGGGTTCGAGCCGAACGGCGTGGCCGATCCCCTCGCTCCGGAGAACCTCCTCAAATCGAGCGGCCGCGGGATCTTCTTCATGCGCAGCTTCATGGACGATGTGGCCATTGCGCGTCGGCCGGAGGGGGGGATGGAGGTGCGCATGGTGAAGAAGCTCGCCGCCGCGTCCGGCACGCCGTCCGCTTGATCGGATGGCTCTCGATCCCCTCATCGTCGCGACGGCGCTCGAGGCGGTCCTCACCGCGGGCGACATCCAACTCGCGCACTACGGCACGCCGTTCACGGTCGACAAGAAGGGGAGCATCGACCTGGTCACCGACGTCGATGTCGAGGTCGAGCGCATGTTCCGTGCGCTCGTCGAGAGCCGGTTTCCCGACCACGACATACTGGCTGAGGAGCTGGGGTCGAGCCCGGGCACGGCCAAGAGCCCGTGGTGCTGGATCTTCGACCCCATCGACGGGACCACGAACTTCGCGCACGGGCTGCCGATCTTCTGCGCATCGCTCGCTGTCGAGCACGAGGGCCAGCTGCTCTACGGTGCCGTCTACGACCCGAACCGCCGCGAGCTCTTCACGGCGGAGCGCGGCGTTGGCGCGTTCCTCAACGGGCGGCGCCTTCGCGTCTCGGCGGCGCGCGAGATCATCGACGCGATGCTCAGCACCGGGTTCCCGTACGATGTGCACCGCACGCGCGACGACATCGTGGCGCTGTTCGGCGAGTTCGTCGGGTGTGCGCGCGCGGTGCGTCGCCTGGGGTCTGCAGCCCTCGACCTGTGCTACGTCGCGGCCGGGCGCTTCGATGGCTTCTGGGAAAAGCGCCTCAAGCCCTGGGACACGTCTGCGGGCGCGCTCATCGTCCAGGAGGCAGGGGGACGGGTCACCCGGTGGACCGGCGGTCCCTTCGACCCTCGCCGGGACGACCTCGTGGCCTCGAACGGTGCCATCCACGACAAGATGCTGGCGGTCATCCGCGCGCACGAAGACCGGCGTTCGGGAAAAGAGACGCGCTGAACTCCGCAGGGGACACTCCCCCGGGCCGGGCGGTGTTTTCGGGCCTCAAACAGGCCTATGAGCAGGCCACCGGCTGGCACATCCCATGCAGTGACATGGCGTGAGTCTGGTGGCCCGACCGGGCCGGGGCCGAGCCACGGCCGGTGTTCGCGGGACCAGGCGTGAAGCGGGAGGAGACCATGTCGCGCCCGAACGATCGCTTGCGTGTTTCTGTCGTGGCCGCGCTGGTCGCGGTGGCCGTTCTTGCGCCAGCCGTGGCTCGGGCGGACCAGGTCTTTACCGTCAACATGGGCTACTTCATGTTGCGGGGCGAGGACGGCCGGTCGGAGAACGACGTGCTCTGGCGGAACCTCGACTTCCTCTGGTACGACATCGACGAGTTCAACGGCTTCACCATCGGCGGCGAGTGGGCATTCGGCATCGGCGACTACCTCGAGGTGGGTGGCGGCATCGGCTACTACAAGCAGACCGTGCCGAGCGTCTACGCCGACGTCATCGACGAAGACGGCACCGAGATCTACCAGGAACTGCGCCTTCGAATCGTTCCCTACACCGCCATCGCACGGTTCTTCCCCCTGACCCGCAATGCCCCGGTGCAGCCGTACATCGGCGCCGGGGTGGGATTCTTCTCGTGGCGCTACAGCGAGACCGGGGAGTTCGTCGATTTCAGCGACGGCGCCATCTTCCGGGGGAACTACGAGGATGAAGGGACGGAGGTGGGGCCGGTGGTGGTGGGCGGCGTGCGATTCCCGGTTGGGCCCGCGATCCTCCTCGGCGGCGAGTTCCGGTACCAGGATGCGACGGCCGATCTCGACGAATCACAGGGGTTCGCCGGCACCGAGATCGATCTCGGCGGATACACGTGGCTGGCGACGTTTCAGATCAGGTTCTGACGGGCCAGAGAGGGTCCCAGGCCGAGTCCTACCTTCTCCGATACAGCGTCACGCCGCCGCCTTCGCAGACACGTCCAAACCCCGCGGTGAAGGCCGCGTCCGTTCGCCGCATGCGGGTCAGCAGGTCGCCGTCCTCGGCCTGCTCTTCGAACAGGATCCACTGCACGTG
>JAFNAJ010000276.1 GCA_017860085.1 Acidobacteriota bacterium
GTCATCGTCCGCGTGTAGTCGGGCATCGGCGACCGTCCCTCGCCTTTCCACTCCGACGCGAAGTGAGACGACGGCATGATGATGTCGGTGGTGATGTCGCCGTCGGTCGGTGGCAGTACCTTGTTGCCGCCCAGCTCGATGACCTGCGCCGCCGTTGCCGCCGGCATCTCCTCGCCCTTCACCGAGTGACAGGTGTAGCACTTCAGGTCGACGAACGCCTGCTTGCCAGCCGCGGCATCCCCGGGCGGCAGGCGGAATCCGGAGGGCGATCGACGCGCGCCCTGGCACCCAGCGAGGCCGACGAGCAGCACCAACACAAACGGGACGAGAGCCCTGCGCGACATGGTCACGTCCTTTCGAAAGGGCGCGGGTGGGCAGGTGGCCCGCGAGCCAGTGCGATCGTCGCTCAATCAAGTGTGGAACACAAGTCCCTCGCCCCTCACGCGCAGCAGATCATTTGCGACGCGCAAGGGGCGCACGCACGCGGACTTGTCAGGCTCCCCATTCTGTTGTAGCGTCCGAATCGTCGAGCCCCCACTTCGACCGGAGGCGGTCATGACTCGCTCCCATGCCTTGGCCGCGTGTTCCGCGGCACTGACGCTGACGCTTGCCTGTGGCGGCAGCCAGACGACCAGCGGTGATCCCGACAAGGGCCGACAGGCCTTCGTCGACCTGCGCTGCAACTCGTGTCACGAGGTGGCCGGCGAGTCGCTGCCCGCTCCGTCGGTGACGCCTGCGGTGGGCCTGGGCGGCCGCTCATTGCTGCCACCGTCCGCAGACCGGCTCAAGGCCGACATCCTGCTGCCCTCCTCGCACTTCGCCGTGGGCTACCCGCGCGAGCAAATCATGCGGGGCGATGTGTCGCGGATGCCCGATTACTCGAAGCAGTTGAGCGACGAGCAGGTGGCCAACCTGGTCGCGTTCCTCAAGTCGCGGTACGAGCGCGGGATGCCGTCGGCCACCAGGTAGGCGACGTTCGGCGCTCGGGGCCGAGCTGACACTCTCCACGCACACGGCGGGCCTCGAGGCCCGCCCTGCCGCAGGCACACCACGGGTGCAGTTCCCGGGTATCACCGAGGACCCGGATGTCAATCCGGATTTCAGTCCTTGTCGAATCGGCGGCCGGTGGTGTAGTGCACGAAGGCGGCCAGCAGCAGCACGCCGCCGGCAGGCAGCAGCAGCCAGGCCTGCCCGCGCCAATCGAAGAGGCCGGCCGTCAGCAGCAGCACGCCCACCGTCGCATAGAACGCCGCCACCCGCACGTAGGCGCCGCTCGTCTTCTCATAGGCGGTCTTGTTGCGGCTGATGACGCGGTTGAGCGCGCGGACCTCCTCCTCGCACGGCCCCGGGCACGCCAACCCGTTGGTCACGTCAACGGCGCAGGACGGACACAGTCCGCGTCCGCAGTTCTTGCAGGTGCAGACAGCCGCCGCATCGCGATGGTAGAAGCACTGCATGGTCGCCTATTGCCACCGGAAGATTTTTAGCGCCACCAGGTAGGAAAGCACGCCCCATGCCGTCAGGACGCCCGCCTGCACACCCAACGCCGTCCACGAGGCGCCGTCAATCATGACGCTGCGCAGGGCCTGGTTCAAGGCGGTGAGCGGGAGGGCCTGGATCAGGGGCTGCACCACGTCGGGGAAATTCTCCGACGAGAAGAACACGCCCGACAGGATCCACATCGGCAGCATGACGACGTTGAGCAGGCCCGAGACGGCTTCGACGGTGCGCGCCCGGCTCGCGACGAGCAGGCCGAGGCCGGCGAACGAGAGCGCCCCCAGCAGGCACACCGCCGCCAGCGTGACGAGCGACCCATTGATCGGCACGCCGAACACCAGCCACGCAAACGTGACGAGCGCTCCTACCTCGAGCACGAGAAACGCCAGTCGCGCGAGCATGTGTGACAGCAGGTACTGCCCGCGGCTCATCGGCGTTGCCACGAACCGCTTCAGCAGCTTCCTGGTACGGGCCTGCACCACTGTGAAGCCGATGGCCCAGAGGCCGGTGCTCATCACGTTCATGCCGAGCAGCCCCGGGATCAGCCAGTCGATGTAGCGCGAGCCTGGGGTCACCACCAGTTCGTCTCGCGCCGACCACACGTCCCGTCGTCCGTCGGCGCGTTGCAGCGCCTCGTCGACGGCGAGGCGCGCGAGACGGCTCTCGGGGCGCGTGCGGTCGTAGCGGTACGTCGGCGGCGTGGCGCCACGACCCGGCTCCACCACCAGGTGCACCCGTCCGTTCCGGAGCGCGACGTCCACCTCGTCGCGCGCAAGCACTCGCGGCGCCAGCCCGTCGGATGCTCGCAGCTTGCGGAGCACCGCCTCCCCACCGTCCTGCTGCACGACGCCGACGGGGATCGGCTGCGGTGCCTGTGTGCGAAACGCGATGCCGAGCGCGAAGGCGAGCAGGATGGGAAACGCGAACACCCAGAACAGCGCCTCGGGCTCGCGGACGAATTCCAGGAACCGGGTCCTCGTCAGCTCGGCCAGCGGGTGGGGCGGGCGCCGATCAGGCATCTCTCAGGTGCCTCCCCGTGAGCGCCACGAACACGTCCTCGAGCGTGGCGCTGTGCGTGGTCAGCATCGACAGCCGGTGCCCGGCCGTGTCCAGCGCGTCGAGGAGGGCCGGCACCACGCGGTGCACCTCCGACGTCGTGATGGCAAAGCCCTCGTGCTCGCGCCGCGCGTCGCGCACACCGGCCAACACTCGCAGGCTGTCGAGCGACGGTGGCGTGGCCCCGTCCTCGACGGCGAACTCCACCACGTGATCGGCACCGAGCGACGCGATCAGCTCGCGCGGCGTGCCGAGCGCAATCACACGCCCCCGATCGACGATGGCCACGCGGTCGCAGAGGACCTCGGCCTCCTCCATGTAGTGCGTGGTGAGGAGAATCGTACCGCCATCGGCACGATAGCGCTCGAGCAGCGCCCAGAGCTGACGCCGCGACTGCGGATCGAGCCCCGTCGTCGGCTCGTCGAGGAAGAGCAGCTCGGGTTCGCCGACCAGCGCGCAGGCCACGGCCAGGCGCTGCTTCTGGCCGCCCGACAGCTTCCCGAACCACGCGCGCCGCTTCGACTCGAGCTCCACCATCGCCAGCACCGTGTCCACGTCGCGGCCGCGGGGATAGAACGACCGGAAGAGGCGCAGGATCTCCTCCACCGAGAGCTTGTCGCTGAAGAAGGTTTCCTGGAGCTGGATGCCCAGGCGCTCGCGAAGGTGGCGACTGTCGCGCGCCCAGGAGCGCCCCAGCACCTCGACGTCGCCCGCATCGGGTGCCAGCAGGCCCTCGAGAATCTCGATCGTGGTCGTCTTGCCGGCACCGTTCGGGCCGAGCAGGCCGAAGCACTCGCCGCGCCGCACCTCGAGGTCGAGACCATCGACGGCCAGCACGGCCCCATAACGCTTGACCAGGCCGGCACACCGCAGCGCCGGGCCTGGCACCACGGAAGCGATCACGCGCGGCGGAACCACTGGGCGGCCGCCGTGTCGCTCCGGATGATCGTCTCGTCGCGCCCGGGACCCGTCGAGAGGATCACCGCCGGGACGCCGGTCAGCTCCTCGAGGCGGCGCACGTAGGCGATCGTCTCGGGCGGCAGCGCCCTGTCGTCGCTGATGCCAGATGTGCGTGTCGACCATCCCGGCATGCGCTCGTAGACCGGCTCGCACTGCGACAGGATTCCGAGCTCGGCCGGGATCTCGTCGATGCGTGTCGCGCCCACCCGGTAGCCGGTGCAGATCCTGATCTCGTCGAAACCGTCCAGCACGTCGAGCTTCGTGAGGGCGAGCGCGCTGATGCCGTTGACGCGCACCGCGTAGCGCGCAACGACGGCGTCGAACCACCCGCACCGGCGCGGTCGACCCGTGACCGCGCCGAACTCGTTCCCGGTCGTGCGCAGGCGCTCGCCCATCGCGTCCCTGAGCTCGGTCGGCATCGGTCCATCGCCCACGCGTGTCGTATAGGCCTTGACGACGCCCATCACCCCGTCGATGGCCGAGGGTCCCACGCCCAGCCCCGTGCACACGCCGCCGACGGTGGCGTTCGACGCCGTGACGTACGGGTAGGTGCCGTGATCGATGTCGAGCAGCGTGCCCTGGGCACCCTCGTAGAGCGTCGACCGGCCGTCGCGCCGTGCCTCGGCGAGGTAGAGCGACACGTCGCGGACGAACGGCCGCAGGCGCTCCCAGGCGGCGATCAACTGGTCGAGCACCTTGCGCCAGTCCATGTTGGCGGTGCCGATGAGGCGGTTGCGCGCCTCGACGTTGTCGCGCACCAGGTCGGCGAGGGGCACCGCCGGGGACGGGTCGCCCAGGTCGCCGACACGGATGCCGCGGCGACCCACCTTGTCCTCGTAGGCTGGGCCGATGCCCCGCGACGTCGTGCCAATCTTGCGACTCCCGCGCTGCGTTTCCGAGAAGACGTCCAGGTCGCGGTGATACGGCAGCACCAGGTGCGCGCGGTTGCTGATCACCAGCCGCCCGTCGACCTCCACGCCGAGGGTGCGCAAAGAGCGCCTCCGGATCGACGACCACGCCGTTGCCAATCACGCACGTCGTGGCCGGGTGGAGGATGCCCGACGGAATGAGACGGAGCACGAACTTCGTGCCGTGGACGTGCACCGTGTGACCGGCGTTGTGGCCGCCCTGATAGCGGGCCACGATGTCGAAGTTGGGCGTGAGCAGGTCGACGACCTTGCCCTTGCCCTCGTCGCCCCACTGGGCTCCCAAGACAGCGATGTTCATAGACGGTCGCAACTCGTGGTTCTTGGTTCTTCGTTCTTGGTTCTTGGTCCGTGCTTGGTTCTTGGTTCGTTCTTGGTTCTTGGTCCGTGCCAGGTGCGTGTGCTTGGTTCCCGGTTCGTCCCTGGTTGGCGGCTGGTGCGTTTGTCGATCGCCTCGAGCGAGGAACCGCGAACGAACCAATGCTTCGTCGTTGCAGGAGCGTCGACCCCGTGCGAACGCGTGATTGTACACCAACGCCGCGACCCTGCCGGCCATGCCGACGGCTTTTTGCTAGGATGACCGCATGATCAGCCTCGACGGCGCCTCGCTGACGCTCGACGCGCTCCTTGCGATTGCCGCGCACGACGAACCTGTGGCCATCTCCCCTGCGGCGCGGGCCCGCGTCGAGGCCTCGCGTGCGGTCGTCGAGCGGGCGGCGGATGGTGAGGCGGCGGTGTACGGCGTCAACACAGGGTTCGGGTCCCTCTCGGACGTCAAGATTCCCCGCGAATCGCTCGCCGAGCTCCAGCTCAACCTGATCCGCAGTCACGCGGCCGGCGTCGGCGACCCGTTGCCCGTGCCCGTCGTGCGGGCCGCCATGGCCCTCAGGGCCAACGTGCTGGCCAAGGGGTACTCAGGCATCCGCCCGTCGACCCTCGACCTTCTCGTGGCGATGCTGAACGCCGGCATCCACCCGGTGGTGCCCGCGCGCGGGTCCGTGGGCGCCAGCGGCGACCTCGCGCCTCTTGCGCACCTCGCCCTCGTGCTCGTCGGCGAGGGTGAGGTCCTGCACGCCCCGGAATGCCGGGCTGCTCGGGACGTGGCCGCCACCGCTACGCGGATGCGTGGTGGCGACGCGCTCCGGGCTGCGGGTCTCGCTCCGGCGGCGCTCGAAGCCAAGGAGGGCCTGGCGCTCATCAACGGCACACAGGTGTCGACGGCCGCGTTGGCCATGGCCGTGGCGGGTGCCACTCGTCTCGCCCGCGCCGCCGACGTCGCGGCCGCACTGTCGATCGATGCCCTTCGGGGATCGATTCACCCCTTCGAAGCCCGCATCCACGACGCACGCCCCTTCCCCGGCCAGCGGGCCTCGGCCGCCAACATCGAGGCCCTGCTGCGCAACAGCCCGATCAACCGCTCGCACGCGGGCTGCGGAAAGGTGCAGGACGCGTACGCCCTGCGGTGCGCGGCGCAGGTGCACGGGGCCGCGCGAGACGCGTTCGACTTCGCCAGGCGTACGGTGGAGATCGAGGCCAATGCCGCCACCGACAACCCGATGGTGTTTGCCGACACGGGCGACATGGTCTCGGGTGGCAACTTCCACGGGGCGCCCGTGGCCATCGCCGCCGACCTCGTGTCGATGGCGGTGGTGCAACTCGCCACGATCAGCGAGCGACGCGCCGACCGTCTGCTCACCGCGCCACAGAGCGGTCTGCCCGCGTTCCTCATCGAGCACAGCGGGCTCCACTCGGGCCTGATGATCGCCCAGGTGAGCGCAGCGGCGCTGGCCTCCGAACTGAAGTCGCTCGCCCACCCCGCTGGCGTCGACACGATTCCGACCTCGGCCGGCAAGGAGGATCACGTCAGCATGAGCATGACCGCCGGGCTGAAGGCGATGCGCAGCGTCGAGCTCGCCACCCGCGTGATAGCCATCGAGGTGCTCTGCGCGTGCCAGGGCATCGACCTGCTCGCGCCACTCGTCACGTCCGACGCCTTGGAAGCCGTCCACCGCCTGGTCAGGACGCGCGTGCCGCACCTCTCGGCCGACCGGCCACCCTCGCCCGACATCGAGGCCATCGCCGCGCTCATCGCGACCGACGATCTCGAGCGCGCCGCAGGTGTGACGATCCGCTGAGCAGCCCGCGACTCGAACGCCGAGTGCGGAATGCCGAGCGCCGAAACGTCAGGCGCCGAAACGTCATTTGACAACGTGCGTTCGGGCGTTTAGTGTTCTGACTTTCCTCGTTCCGGGGTCGCGTCATGGCCATCATTCCTCCCGTCAATTCCTCCGCCAGGACCGTGACGGCGCCACGCGGTACACGCCTCACCTGCAAGGGCTGGCCGCAAGAGGCCGCCCTGCGGATGTTGATGAACAACCTCGACCCCAACGTCGCCGAGAAGCCCGACGAGCTCATCGTCTATGGCGGGTCGGGCAAGGCCGCCCGCAACTGGGAGTGCTTCGATGCCCTGACGCGCACGCTCCGCGAGCTCGAGCACGACGAGACCATGCTCGTGCAGTCGGGCAAGCCCGTGGGCGTGTTCCGGACGCATCCCTGGGCCCCGCGGGTCGTCATCGCCAACGCGCTGCTCGTGCCCGCCTGGGCGACGTGGGAGAACTTCCGCGACCTCGAGCAGAAGGGCCTCACGATGTACGGCCAGATGACCGCGGGGTCGTGGATCTACATCGGCACGCAGGGCATCCTGCAGGGTACGTACGAAACGCTGGCCGAGCTGGCCCGGCGGCACTTCGGTGGCAGCCTCTCCGGGCGTCTCGTGGTGACGGCAGG
The DNA here is from genome assembly GCA_017860085.1 of Acidobacteriota bacterium. Lineage (GTDB taxonomy): Bacteria > Acidobacteriota > Vicinamibacteria > Vicinamibacterales > JAFNAJ01 > JAFNAJ01. The sequence continues at coordinate 7,227 of JAFNAJ010000276.1, forward strand.
ACTCGGCGGGATGGGCGGCGCCCAGCCCCTCGCGGTGACGATGAACGACGGCGTGGCGCTGGTGGTGGAGGTCGATCCCCATCGCATCACCCGTCGACTCGAGACGCGCTACGCCGACGAGACCACCGACAACCTCGACGATGCCATCTCGCGCGTGCAGCGGTACATGCGCGACAAGGTGGCGCGATCGGTGGCGCTGCTCGGCAACGCGGCCGACGTGCTGCCGGCGCTCGTCGCCCGCGGGCTGACGCCCGATGTCGTCAC
>JAFNAJ010000277.1 GCA_017860085.1 Acidobacteriota bacterium
GCCCGGCACGAGGGCATCCGCTTCGTCACCCGGCGCGGGCCCCACCGGTTCCTGGGGAACGGGCACCTGCGGGCGATCGAGCTGCGGGGCGTGACGCGCGTCTTCGACGAGCAGGGACGTTTCTCGCCTCAGTACGCCGACGACGACATGCTCACGATCGAGGCCGATGCGTGCATTCTCGCCATCGGCCAGAGGGCCGACCTCGCGTTCCTGACGCCCGAGGACCAGGTCGCCCTCACGCCCGGCGGCACGATCAGGGTCGATCCGCGCACGCTCGCCACGTCGGCGCCTGGCGTCTTTGCAGGCGGCGACGTCGCGTTCGGCCCACGCAACCTCATCGAGGCCGTCGCCAACGGCAAACTCGCGGCGCGCTCCATTCACCAGTTCCTCTCGCCCGAGGAGGCGCGGGTCGAGGTGACGCTCGAGATCGAGCAGATCCCCACCTCGCGCTACCGCATGGTTGCCGGCTTCGAGCTGCTGGACCGCGAGACGCCCCCGACGCTCGACGTGGGGCGGCGCACCGGCATCGCTGAGGTGGAAACCGGCTACGACCGTGCCGCGGCCTGGCGCCAGGCGGCGCGCTGCCTCGTCTGCCACGTGCAGACCATCTACGACCCCGAGCTGTGCGTGCTGTGCAACCGGTGCGTCGACGTCTGCCCGGAGCACTGCCTCGCCATCGTGCCGTTCGATGCGCTCGATCTCGACGACGCGGCGCGCTCGGCGCTGACCGAACGGGCCGGGGGGCTGGCACTTCCGCTCTCCGCGATGGTCAAAGACGACGACCGCTGCATCCGATGCGGGCTGTGCGCGATACGCTGCCCGACCGACGCGATGACGATGGAGCGGTTCACGGTGACGGAAGGCTTCGTCGGGCGTGAACGCCCGACGGCTGAGTGAGAGGCATCATGGCCGAAACGCCGAAGGACAGCGCGCCCAAGGACCGGCGCGAGTTCCTGTGGAAGCTGGGGACGGGGGCAGGAGTGGTGGCCATCGCGGCGCAAACTGTCGCCTCGCTGAGGTCGCTCGTCCCCAACGTGTCGTACGACGCGCCAACCACCGTCAAGGTGGGGCTGCCCGACGAGTTCCCCGACGGGCTGAAGTTCCTGCCCGACGAACGGCTGTTCGTGTTCCGCGAGGGCAAGACCTTCCACGCGATCTCCGCGGTGTGCACGCACCTCGGGTGCACCGTGCGCGCCGAAGCGCTGTCGCAGCCCGAGGACACGACAATCGAGGGCCAGCGGCTACGGCTCACGCACCGCTTCAGCTGTCCCTGCCACGGCTCGCGCTATCGGGGCGACGGGGCCGCCGTATCGGGCCCGGCCCCAAAGGCGCTGGCCTGGTACCACCTGTCGGTCTCGCCGGATGACGGCCAGCTCACCGTGGACCTGGCGCGCGAGGTCGGCCAGGACTTCCGGTTGACGCTCGCCTGAGGACCGAGAGCCATGGCCACCATCAAAGGGCTCCTGAAGCGCTCGCCTGACACGCCCGAGGCCCCCGGTGTGCACCCACAGGCCTTGTGGAGCTTTCGTCCACGGTCGGACCGTGAGGCGGGCGACGCGATCGTCTCCAACCTGCTGCTGCACTGGTTCCCTTCGAAGGTTTACAAGCCGTCGCTCGACTGGAGCTACTCGTTCTGGCTCGGCACCGCGTCGGCGGCCCTGTTCCTCCTGCTCGTCGTGTCGGGCCTGCCGCTGCTGATGCTCTACGTTCCCTCGGTGGAGCGTGCCTACCAGTCGGTCAAGGACATCGAGTACGTCGTCACCTTCGGCTGGTGGATTCGCGCCGTACATCGCATCTCGGCCCACCTGATGGTCGTCGCTGTGGCGCTGCACCTGGTGCGGGTGTTCCTGACGGGCGCGTACAAGAACGGGGTGGGACAGGGCCAGTGCCGTGAGTGGAACTGGGTGATCGGCGTCGTGATGCTCCTGCTGACGCTGTTCCTGTCGTTCACCGGGTACCTGCTGCCCTGGGACCAGTTGGCGTTCTGGGCCGTGACCGTCGGCACGAACATCGCGTCGTCGATCCCGTGGATCGGGCCGACCGTGCGCGAGTTGCTCATCGGGGGGCGGACCATCGAGCAGGCCACGCTGATCCGCTTCTACGTGCTCCACTGCATCATGCTGCCCGGCGCGCTGGGCGTGCTGTTCGCCTACCACATGTGGCGCGTCCGCAAGGACGGTGGGCTGGCGAAGGCCGACCACGAAGCCGTGCTCGCCAACCAGCAACCCGTGCCGCCGGTGGCCAGCAAGACCTACACCCTGCTCGGCGTGGCGCGGGGCACGGCACCCACCGTGAAGGTGACCTCGGTCGAGGCTCCGGACCTCACCGTCAGCGCGGTGCCCGACCTGACACGTCGCGCAGCCATCGTCGTGCTCGCCACGTTCGCGCTGGTGAGCATCCTGGCGAGTGCGATTCCGTCGCCGCTCGAGGAGCCCGCCAACGCGCTCGTCACGCCCAACCCGGCGAAAGCTCCTTGGTACTTCCTGTGGCTGCAGGAGATCGTGACCGACACGACCATTCGCATCGGATCGTTCACGATCAACGGCGCGTTCCTCGGCGGCGTGATTCTCCCCGGCCTGCTCATCACCCTGCTGACGGTCTGGCCCTGGCTCGACAGGAGTTCCGCGTTGTCGACGGGCCGCTGGTTCCCCAAGGACCGACGGACGCAGAACGCGATGTTTCTTGCCCTCGTGCTGCTGGTGCTGGTGTTCACCGTGATCGGCATGTTCCTGCGCGGTCCGTACTGGAACTTCTATTGGCCGTGGGAAGCCTGGCCCGAGATTCCCGCGAGGATCTGAGATGGAGAAGCGGACCGGTTCGCCCTACCCGAAGATCGACCGTCCCGTGCTCGCCCTGGTCGGCGTGGTGCTGGTGATCTCCACGGCGTTCTTCGCCTGGAGCGATCGGCAGCACGACTATCGCTACTACCAGTATCAGTTCAGGCAGATGGTGGCCGAGAAGTTCGGCGCCGATCTGGCCGCCACGACGTCGTCCGGGATCCAGCAGGTCTGGGTGCCGGGTCTCCGACGTGCGGACCGTTGCACCACGTGCCACGTGGCCACGAACTGGAAAGGCTTCGAGACGGCCGAGGAGCCGTGGCGGACCCATCCGGTCGAGCCGCTGAAGGCTCACCCGGTGGAGACCTTCGGGTGCAGCGCGTGTCACGGCGGGCAGGGATGGGCCATCGATACGGCGGAGGCCCATGGGGAGGTCGCGCACTGGGAGGAGCCGCTGCTGGGCGAGGGGCTGGGCGAGTCGTACTCGCTGGTCGACAACAAGAAGGCCCTGATGCAGATGAACTGCAACATCTGCCATCGCTACGAGCGCGAGACAGCCGGCGCCGACATGATCAACCACGCGAAGAAGCTGGTGCAGGACAAGGGCTGCAGGGCCTGCCACGTGGTCAACGGCCGCGGGGGCACGATCGGGCCCGACCTGACGTGGATCGGCGACAAGGCGCCTGAGCAGTACGAATACGGCCGCCTGTCGGGCCAGAAGACCGCGTTCGCCTGGCACGTCGCGCACTTCAAGGATCCCCGCGCGCTGGTGCAGGACACCGTGATGCCCAACTTCCACTTCTCGACCAAGGATGCACAGGCCCTGTCGATGCTCGTGCTCTCGTGGAAGCGGGCGGAGTTCGACGTCGCGCTCTACCCGGGCGTGGCGCGTACCGACCCTCAGACGGCCGAGGAGCGCAAGGCGGAGGAAGACATGCGGACCGGCCCCGGGGGCTGGTTCGTGCAGACGGGCTGCTTCGTCTGCCACTCCATCTCGGTGTTCGGCGTGAAGAGCCCAGCGCAGATTGGTCCTGATCTCTCCATCGCCGTCGAGGACGTCCAGGCGCGATTCGGGCGCACGATCGACGACTTCATCCGCGAGCCGACCGGCACCATGTCGGTGGTGCTGTCGCGGCAGATCATCCTGACGCCAGAACAGAAGCAAGTGGCGATCGAGAAGCTCCGCCAGGCCTTCGCCGAGTACCAGCGACTGAAGGCGGAGGGCAACGCGCCCTCGCTCAGTCGATGAGCGGCACGAGGCCGACCAGGTCATCGTGACGCGCAGTCGCACACCACAGCCGCGGGCCTTCCGGCCGGCCCGCTGCTGGCGCACGCCCGGGTGGCCGGTGACCATCAGTGCCTTCGTCCCAAGGAGTTGCCCATGAACCGCAACCGCTCCCGAACGGCCGTCTACGCGACGGTGGGTGTGCTTGCGCTCGGCCTGTTCGTCGGCCGGTGCGCCCCGAGCGCCCCCAAGGAGGAAGCCCGCCGAGGCGGTGCCACTTCCGACATCGCCCAAGCCGCGCAGAAGACGTACGTCGCGCCCGGCGACCTCGACGAGTACTACTTCTTCGCCTCCGGCGGCCACTCGGGACAGGTCTATGTCTACGGTGTGCCCTCGATGCGTCACCTTTCGACGATCCCGGTGTTCACGCCTTACCCGGCCACAGGGTATGGCTTCGATGACGAGAGCAAGAAGATGCTCGGCGACCT
>JAFNAJ010000278.1 GCA_017860085.1 Acidobacteriota bacterium
CGAACGCTACTCCACGAACTCGTCGAGCGGCGGCTGCGGGCCCGGCACGATCCCCGCGATGTCGGGATCTTCCCCGTCGCGCGGACGATCGCCCTTCTGGACGCGGCGCTCCTGGCGCTTGGCCTCTTTCTCCTTCTGGCGTTCCTGGCGTTGCCGCTCTTTCTGGCGCTTCGTGAATCCGTGGCTGGCTGGCATTCGCAGTCTCTCAGTCTTTCAGGCTCTCAGGCTCCCAGTCGATCAGTCGGTCAGTCGGTCAGTCACACAGCTCCGCATCCCGAACGCCAACCGCCGAGCCCCGAGCGCCCGGTCGATCGCGTTCGTCGCTGGCTCAGTCTCGGTGCTGGTGGCTGATCGCTGCCAGCCGAAGGCTGACAACTGATGCCCCTTAAGTATCGTCCACCCCTGACCCGCGTGACAACCCACGGTCGAGGCGACCACCTATGCCGGCCGACGCGAGGTCCTGTGGCATCATGGCGCGGCAGGACCGCCATGCGCGACTCCGCGAATCACGGTGCAGCCACGACATCGAGGCGCGCAGGCGTCCTGGTGTCGGCCGGGCTCGTGGCCGTCGCCCTGGCCCTCGCTTTGAGCACGCCCACTCCGCACTGGGGCGGCCTGCTCGCCATGGCAGCCTTCTACACGTTTTTCTACTGGCTCGGACTCTGGGCCGCCCGTCGAAGCCAGGAAGGCAGCTTTCGCGACATGGTGCTGGCGGGTCGTCGCCTGGGGCTCGGCGTCGGTGTGTTCACCATGACCGCCACGTGGGTCGACGGGGGCTACCTCAACGGAACCGCCGAGGCCACCTACGGGTCGGGCCTGCTGCACGTGCAGGCGCCGTGGGGCTACGCGCTCAGCCTCGTGCTCGGCGGCCTGTGGTTCGCCCCGGCGATGCGACGCCACGGGTTCACCACCCTGCTCGATCCGTTCGAGCGCCGCTTCGGCAAGAACGCGGCAGCGTTGCTGTACATCCCGGCGCTCACGGGCGAGGTGTTCTGGACCGCCGCCGTGCTCATGGCGCTCGGCACGACGTTCGGCATGCTCCTCGATGTCGACTTCACGTTGTCGATCATCCTCTCGGCGGCGGTGGTCATCGTCTACACGATGTCGGGCGGGTTGTGGTCGGTCGCCATCACCGACGTCGCGCAACTGGTAGTCCTCATCGTGGGCATGTGGATCGTCGTGCCGTTCGTCGCGCAGGCGTCCGGCGGGCTCGAGGCCGCGTGGAGCGCTTATGTGGAAGCGTTTGACGGAGCGTCGGCGCGCGTCAACTGGTGGGCCTGGACGGATTCGGCCCTGCTTCTGGTGTTCGGCGGGATCCCATGGCACGTCTACTTCCAGCGCGTGCTCGCGTCCCGCGACGCAGCCACGGCGCGGTGGCTGTCACTCCTCTCGGGTGCCTGCTGCCTGCTTGCGGCCGTGCCGCCTGCGCTCATCGGGATCTGCGCGCGCGGCACCGATTGGCAGGCGCTCGGACTGGCGCCCCCCGACGCGGCACTCGTCCTCCCTTACGCGCTCCTGCATCTTGTTCCCCCCGCGGTCTCGGCCATCGGCCTCGGCGCGGTCGCGGCGGCCGTCATGTCGTCGGTCGACTCCTCGATCCTCTCGGCCTCGTCGATGGCCGCGTGGAACGTGTATCGCCCGCTCGTGCGGCCCGACTCCAGTTCGGCGCACCTGACGAAGGTGGTCAAGCGCGTGGTGCTGGTGGTGGGTGTCGCGGCCACCTTGATGGCCATCCGGGTCGAGAGCGTCTACACACTGTGGGTGCTCTGCAGCGACCTCGTGTACTGCGTGCTCTTTCCCCAGCTCGTGCTGGTGTTGTGGGACCGCCGCGCCAATCGCTGGGGCTCCTACGCGGGCATGGCCGTGTCGGCCGTCCTTCGCGTGCTCGCCGGTGAGCCGCTGCTGGGTCTGCCCCGCCTGCTACCTCTGCCGGAGGACCGGTTCGGCGTGACGACGGTGCCGTTCAGGACCATCGCCATGCTTGCCGGTCTCGTGACGATCTGGACCGTCTCTCGGCTGACGGCGGCGCGATGCCCGGCGCGGCCGCTTGCCGAACCTGGTGACGAAGCGAGCCGACCCGCGTAGCGCGACGGCTCGGCGGTATCATGGCGCACACGGTGCACGGAACAGGAGGACGAGCATGAACGTCGGGAGGGTGGTGCTGGCGGTCGGCCTTGCGATGATGTCGGTGTCGTTGCCAGCGCAGTCACCGCCGCGCGTGGCCGAATCCCCCAGGGTGGGTGCGGCGCTCGAGGTGGTGCGGGTGTGGCTCGACGCCGCGCGCGACTACGGGCAACTGCCAGCGGTATCGGCAGCCATCGTGCACGATCAGGACACCCTCTGGATCGGCGGCTTCGGGTATGCCGACCTCGGACGCAAGGTGCCCGCGGGGCCGGACACCATCTACAGCATCTGCTCGATCTCGAAGCTGTTCACCAGCATCGCGGTGATGCAGCAGCGCGATGCCGGACGCCTGCGTCTCGACGATCCGGTGCGCAAGCACCTGCCCTGGCTCGACATCACGCAAGTGGCCCCGGAGGGCGGGGACATCACTGTTGAAGGGCTGTTGACGCACGCGTCTGGCTTGCCGCGAGAGTCGGACCACGCGTACTGGACCGGGCCCGTGTTCACGTTCCCGTCCCGTGAAGACATCATCGCGCAGCTCAAGAACCAGAAGACCCTCTACCCTGCCGAGACGTACTTCCAGTACTCCAATCTCGGACTCACGCTCGCGGGCGAGGTGGCGGCGGCAGCAGCCGGACAGCCGTACGCCGCCCTTGTCCGGTCGCAGATCCTCGACCCGCTTGGCCTCGCGAGCACGTTTCCGGAGATGCCGGCCGAACATCGCGGGGGGCGCCTCGCCACCGGCTACGGCGCAATCGCACGGGATGGCACGCGCGCGGCCATGCCGTTCTTCGAGGCCAAGGGCATCGCCCCGGCGGCGGGCTACGCGTCGACGGCGGCGGACCTTGCACGCTTCGCGTCGTGGCAGTTCCGCCTGCTCGCGAAGGGCGGCACCGAGGTCCTCAACGCGAACACGCTGCGCGAGATGCACCGGGTGCACTGGGTGGATCCCGATTTCAAGACGACGTGGGGCCTGGGCTTCAGCGTGGCGCGTGTCGGCGACACCACGTTCGTCGGACATGGCGGCTCGTGCCCTGGCTTCCGGACGCAGTTGGAGCTCGACACCAGGGCTCGGGTCGCGACGGTGTTCATGACCAACGCCCAAGGCGTCGACACGGCGGCGTTCTCGAGGGCCATGTATGACCTGGTCGCGCCCGCGATCAAGGAGGCGGTGAAGGCCGAAGGACCGGCTCCCAAGCCGGCCGACCCGTCGCTCTCGGCCTACCTCGGCCACTACGCGACCGGATTCAGCGGCGAGGTGGCGATCGTGCGGTGGGAAGACGGTCTGGCATCGCTCTGGCTCCCGACCATGGACCCGAAGCGCGCACTCTCCAGACTCCGCAAGACGGGCGAGCACACGTTCCGACGCGTGCGAGACGACGATGCCCTCGGCGAGGACGTGGTGTTCGAGGTGGGCCCTGACGGCAAGGCGACCAGCCTCCGATGGCACAGCAACCACTACCGGCGTGTGAGGTAGGTTGGCGAGCCCGGCGGCCCGGCAGGGACCCGGCGTCAACAGGGCTGGAGCAGCAATGCGCGTGCTCGTGACGAACCCGCAGGCGCCGCAGGCCTACGCGATCATCCGAGCCCTGCGGCCGTACGCCACCAGCATCGTCGCCACGGTGGAAGGCGAAGGCCTTCGTGCGCGGTTGGCGCACGCCGCGAATTCGCGCCTCGTCGACGCCACGCACCGCGTGCCGTCGCTGGTGGAGGAGTGGTCGGGCGGCAGGTTCACCCACGAGACGACCGACCGCGAGCGGGCGTTCGTCGATGCCGTCGAGCGGATCTGCGGGCAGCACCAGATCGACGTCATCTTTCCGTCCTGGGATCCCTACGTGTTCGCGTTGTCGAAGCACCGCGAGCGCTTCGACCGGGCCGGCGTGACGGTCCCGGTGCCGAGCTTCGACATTGCATTGACGGCCCTGGACAAGTACCGGACCGTCCGGCTCGGCGAGCAGGTCGGATTCCCCTGCCCGCGGACCTACCTCTACGAATCGCGGGATCAGCTGAGGGCCATCAGCGACGAGGAGCCTTTCCCGCTCGTCGTCAAGCCCAGGTTCACGTCGGGAGGGCGCGGCATGGTCCTCGTGCAAGATCGGGCGGCTCTCGAGGAGGCCGTGGCTCGAATCGCAACGCGCTTCGGCAGCCCGCTGATCCAGGAGTACATTCCAGGAGGGCAGCGCGATTCGGTGCAGCTGGTTCTCGACAGGAATGGCGAGCTCGTCTTCGCGTTCCACAAGCGCCGTCTCCGCACCTTCAGGCGCACCGCGCGGTTCGGCACCGTTTCCGAATCGGCGCCCCCGGAGGAGCGCGTGCTGAAGACGGCTTCGCTGGTGAGCCGGGTCGGGTGGTGGG
>JAFNAJ010000279.1 GCA_017860085.1 Acidobacteriota bacterium
ATGATCAAGCCCTCGGCGGGTATCGAGCCGCTCCTGCGGCGGCCTTTCTCGGTCTTTGAGATCCTCCGCGACCCTTCCGGAACGCCAACAGGACTGAGCATCCTGAACAAGCGGGTCGGCGTCGGGACGGCGCTCCTCTACTCGGCCAGGCCCGGGGATCGTCTTGCCTGTCTCGGCCCGCTCGGGAAGCCGTTCACCCCCGTCGACGCACCAACCGAGGCCTGGATGGTCGCGGGCGGTGTCGGCCTGGCGCCGTTTGCGACGCTGGCCGAATCGCTGGTGCAGCGCGGCACCTCGGCCACGCTGTTCTACGGGGCCCGCCGCGGCGCCGACCTCTTCTGCACCGACGTGTTCGACCGTCTCGGGATTCGGCTCGCACTGGCCACCGAGGACGGCAGCCGTGGCGACGCCGGTTTCGTCACCGGCTCCCTCGAGCGGGCGTTGGCCGCGCGTGCGGGCGGTGCCGCCGTGCACCTCTACGCGTGCGGACCCACGCCGATGATGCGCGTCGTCGCCGAGCTCGCCGTGCGCCACCAGTGCCCGTGCGACGTCTCACTGGAGCAGGTGATGGGGTGTGGGATGGGCGGCTGCTACAGCTGCGTCGTCCGCGCGCGCAACGGCGCCGGCGAGTGGCATTTCGTGCGGTCGTGCCTCGCGGGACCCGTGTTCGACAGTCGCGACGTCGCCTGGGAGGAACTCGGTGCCAGCCACTAGCGCTGCGGACGCGGTGGATCTTGCGACCGCCATCGGCCCGCTCAAGCTCCGGAATCCGTTCATCGCCGCCAGCGGCTGCTTCGGCTACGGTGTCGAGTACGCGGACACGATCGATCTCTCCTCGCTCGGGGCCATCGTCGTCAAGGGCCTGTTCCTCAAGGAACGGGAAGGGCATCCACCTCCCCGCATCGTCGAAACCCCGGCGGGCATGCTGAACGCCATCGGGCTCCAGGGCATCGGTGTCCGCCGCTTCGTCGCCGAGCGGCTCCCGGAGCTGCGCGCGCGCCGTGCGGTCGTCATCGTCAACGTGTGCGGCAGTTCGATCGAGGAGTACGCGGAAGTATCGCGAATCCTGTCAGACGCGGACGGCGTGGCCGCCCTCGAGCTGAACATCTCGTGTCCAAACATCAAGGAAGGCGGGATCCAGTTCGGGTGCTCGCTGGCGGGCACGCACGATGTCGTCTCGGCCGTGCGCAAGGTGACGAACCTGCCGATCATGCCCAAGCTGACGCCGAATGTAACCAGCGTCGCCTCGTTCGCGCGGGCCGCCGAGGAGGCGGGGGCTGATGCCGTCTCGCTCGTCAACACCTTTCTCGCGATGGCGATCGACGTCGAGACGCGTCGCCCGAAGCTGTCGAACGTCATGGGGGGCCTGAGTGGGCCCGCGATCCGGCCCATCGCGGTGCGGATGGTCTACGAGTGCAAGCAACTCGTGAAGATCCCCGTGGTCGGCATGGGCGGGATCATGAACGCCTCGGACGCGCTGGAGTTCATGATCGCGGGAGCCTCCGCGGTACAGGTCGGCACGGCCAACTTCGTCGATCCCTTCATCTGGCACAAGTTGGTGGACGGCCTGCGCGATTACATGGCGCGGCACCGGATCGCCCGCGTCGTGGACCTTGTCGGCAGCTTGGATCTCAGCCCGAGGACCGTCGCATGAACCCGTTGCTCGTTGCGCTCGACGTCGAATCGACCGAGCAGGCACTGGCCCTGGCCCGGACACTCGACGGGACCGTCGGGGGCCTCAAGATCGGCAGCCAGTTGTTCACGGCCGAAGGTCCGCGTATCGTGCAGGCGCTGGCCGAGCGGGGCCAGCGGGTCTTCCTCGACCTGAAGTTCCACGACATTCCCAACACTGTGGCAGGAGCCGTGCGATCGGCCACCCGGTTGGGCGTGTGGATGATGACGCTTCACGCCTCGGGGGGACCTGCCATGATGCGGGCGGCGTGTGACACGGCTCGCGACGAGGCCTTACGTCTCGGCCGCGAGCGGCCGCTGGTGGTGGCCGTCACGGTGTTGACGAGCCTCGACGCGGACGCGTTGGCCGGCCTCGGGGTGTCGCGGCCGTTGCCCGATCACGTGTCATCGTGACGCCGGGAATCAGGGGGCCGCAGCCGCCGGGCACGGCGCGCATCGACGATCAGGCCCGCACCATGCGTGCGGCCGACGCGATGGCCGCGGGCAGCACCTATCTCGTCGTCGGCCGGCCCGTGGTCGCGGCGTCAGACCCACGGGCGGCGGCCATCGAGATTGCCGCAGAAATCACGGGCGCACGGCGGACCTGAAGGTCCGCCCTACTTGCCCGTGATGAGGAAGTGGCCGCGGCGGTTCTGCGACCAGCACGACTCGCTTTCCTCGTCGCAGAAGGGCTGTTCCTTCCCCTTGCTGACGATGAGGATGCGCTCGGTCGGCACACCCAGGCTGACCAGGTAGTCGCGCACGGCGCGCGCGCGACGCTCGCCGAGCGCGAGGTTGTACTCGGCCGTGCCCCGGCTGTCGCAGTGCCCCTCCACGGTGATGCGCGCGCTCGCCCACCGCTTGAGCCACGTCGCGTTCCGTGACAGGCGCTCGATGCTCTGCTCGCTGAGCTCAGAACGATCGAACGCAAAGAACACGTCCTGCAGCGGCCGCTCCTGGTTCAGTTCGTCGAGCGTCTTGCGGGCAAACAACTCGTCTTCCGACAGCGGCGCCGCTGGTTTCGACACGGGTGGCGGCGGGGGCGGCGGCGGAGGCGGCGGTGCCGGCGTCGTCGGCGGCGGTGGGGGCGGCGGAGCCGGTGCCGCGACGGGCGCCTTCTTGGCGCACGCCCCGACCATCAGCAACGCGGCAAGCCCGAGAATCAGGACCGATGCACGAAATCTGATCATCGCCAGTTCCTCATTTTTCACTCAAAGGTACTGGCTCAGCGTGAGGGGTGTCAACGCAAAAGCGACGTGCCGGAGCCGGTGCGCACCCCGAAGACGCGCAGCCCGAGTCGGCGCCGATCACCGTTGTGGTCGCGCTCGTCCGGAACGAAGGTCTTGTCGGTCTCAATCGTGATCTGCCCGCTGCAGGCGAGCAGCGTGGCCTTCGTCACGCGCACCGTCCACGCAAGGTCTCTCGTGGGTTGCAGTCGCTCGACCTCGCGTCCGCACGCGAGCAGCCTGACGGTCGGCGCCGCGTCGAAGTACCGAAGCGGCGATTCTGCTTCCATCGTGAGCGTGGTGTCCCCGACCACGGGGTGAACGCGCAGCATCGACCGTTGACTGGTCCACCGCCAGTGACGGCCGGTGGCCGGCTCGTACTCCGCCTCGTGCCAGCCTTCGTCGAACGCGAGCAGGGCTCGACCGGCCGATTGCAGGTCGAACTGCTCGATCGAGGCCTCGACGCGCGACCCGCTCCCGTCGGCAGCTTCCGCCGCAATGGTCACCTGGGCAAACGGCCCCTCGCCGAGGAGCGCACCCGCCGGCAGATCGTGAAACAGCACGAAGAACCCTGGAAGCGGGTCGACGCTACGCTCGACCGTCGGCTGACCATCGACGCTCACCGTGAAGCGCACGGGCGGCGATCCCTGCGCACCGAGATTGCGTCCCCCGACGAGAAGCGTAGCCGCCTCGGGCCGCCGCCTGACCCACGCGGTGACAGGGGCCACCGACGGTCCCTTGCCGTCGAGACGGGTCACGCCCGCGGTCTCGGGCGTCAGGTCCCACCCTGATCCGGCAAACCATCCGGGTTGTCGGATCTCGACCCAGTCGACATCCGACGGGCGCACGCCACCGAGGAGCGCCCGTGTGTCGAAGGGCCACCGGTAGCGTCCTCGAACCCTGCGACTCGCGGGGTCGACGAGGGCCAGGTCGGTGCGGAGGGGGCTGGCCAGGAACCACACGGGTTGGTCGCCTCCGGTTCGCCAGTACTCGACGAGCGGCAGCCACTCGTGCTTGACCGGGGAGGGCAGCAGGGGAACGCGCAGGTCCTCGCCGCGCAGCGCCCGCGTGAACGCGAAGTGCATGCCCGCCACCGACGCTTCTTTCGCTCTGGCGGTGCCGAGATCCGCGGTCAATTGGGCGAGCGGGCTGCCATCCCTCGCGTACGAGGCGAGCGCCGGAACCGCCACGACCAGGCCGGCTGCGGCAATGCCGACGGCACCGGCCGTCAAGGCGGCTCTGCCAACAGCCGCCAGACCGCGTGCCGCGAGGAACGCGACGGCCGGCACAACCGGCAGTGCATAGCGGGTCGTCACCGTCTCCTGAAACAACAGGTGAAAGATGACGTAGGGCGCGGTCGCCACGCCCACCAGCACGAGCGCCGCGCGGTTCCGCACGAGCAGGACGGCCGCGCCAATGCCAGCGGCTACGAGCACCACGGCAGCCAGGCGCACGTCTGCCCACGGCAGCACGAACGTGTCGATGACGCTGAACGCGAGCTCACGCACGCTGAAGCCGGTGGCGAGCATCTCGACACCGCTGAAGTCCTCGCCCGCCTGGGATGAGAGCGCATCGAGATAGGCGCCCACGCCCCCGGTCGCGATCACCATCGGGACGCCCCACACGAGGACACCCATCGTGAACGTGGCCAGCGACCCAACCCACGCCCCCACGGCGTCCTGGCCCGATCGGTCGATGAGCACGATGACGAGCAACGGCAGGGTGAGCAGCGCCGTCTGGGACCGCACACCCACGGCGAGCCCCGCGACCAGCGCGGCTGCGACGATGAGGCGCCCTGATCGAGCCAGGTCCTCGCCGGTCACGACCCTCCCTGCCGCCCGCGCATTGGCGGTCTCCCGCTGCCGCCGGTAGGCAACGACCAGCAGCGCCTGGGCCAGCGCCGACACGGCCAGCCCTGGCACGTCGCTCAGCGGACGCGAGGCAGTCATCCACATCAGCGGGTTCGACAAGGTGATGACGACCGCTGCCAGCGCACACTCGTGCTCGGGCTCGAGGTGACGGAAGTAGCCATAGAACGCGAGTCCCGCCAGTGCGCCGAGCACGGCCCCCCACAGAGCCAACCCCCGCGCCTCGGGAACGGGCGCCACGGAGCCGTCTGCCACTGGCAGGATCCCCGCGACCCTCGTGCCCAGCTTGCCGAGCGCGACATACACGGGATACCCGGGCGGATGAGGCTGGTGCGACCCGATGTCGTACGAACGAACGCCGAGCGCGAAGTTGACCGAGTCGATGTCTTCGAGCGACCGCGCGAGGAAGAACAGGTGACCGAGGAGGAACGCCACCACGGCCAGCCAGAGCACTGGCTTCACGTAGGAGTTGCGCATCACACCGGGTGGAGGCGGAGGGGCTCGTTCAGGCTGCCGACCCGGTAGCCCTCGAGGTCGAGTGCGACGAATTGATAACCGGCGGCCTTGATCTCTCGCACCACGGTCGCCCGCACATCCGGATCGAGCGCGCGGGCCAGCTCGTCGCGCCCCAGTTCGAGCCGCGCGACGGTGTCGTGATGCCGTACGCGGAAGACCCGAAATCCCAGCCGGCGCAGGGCGGTCTCGGCGCGCTCGACACGCGCGAGCGTCTCGGTGGAAACCTCCACGTGGTACGGAATGCGGGATGACAGGCACGCTGACGCCGGTTCGTCCCACGTGGGAAGCTCCGCGTCCCGTGACAGCTGTCTGATCTCCGTTTTGGTCAGATCGGCCTCGTCGAGCGGGCTGCGGACCCCGAACTCGCGGGCGGCCTGGCGCCCGGGCCGATGGTCGCCGCGGTCATCGGCGTTGCTGCCGTCGACGACGGCGGCGTAGCCCTCGTCACGGGCCAGAGCGGTCAGGCGCCCAAACAGCTCCTGCTTGCAGTAGTAACAGCGGTTCTCGGGATTGGCGCGGTACTCGGGGCGCGACAGTTCGTCGGTCTGGATGAAGCAGTGGTGCAGGGCGAAGGCATTCACCACGCGGAGCGCCAGCTGGCGGTGATGGGCGGGGTAACTGGGGCTGTCGGCCGTGACCGCCAGCGCTCGGTCACCCAGGACGTCAGCGGCGACCCAGGCAAGATACGCGCTGTCGACCCCCCCACTGAACGCCACCACCACCGACCCGAGGTCGGCGAGCGTGCGACGGAGCGCTGCTTCCTTGTGCGCCAGCGATGGCGCGTCGGGCGCCGCCCCGCCGGGCTCAGGACGCGCTCCTTGAATCACCGGTCCCAGTCCTCGTCGTCCCCGCCTTCGTCTTCGTCGTCGCTGACCTCTTCGTCCTCCTCCTCGAGCTCTTCCTCGTCCTCGTCGTCATCCTCGTCGCTGACGACCTCGACCTCGAGCGGCGACAAGCCTACGATGTGGAGGTTGGAGCCGCACTCCGGGCAGCTGATGACGTCGCCCTTGTCGGCGTCGAATTCGTCGACATCGAGTTCGGCATCACATTCGGGACACAGGGCCATGACAATGCTCC
>JAFNAJ010000280.1 GCA_017860085.1 Acidobacteriota bacterium
GGGCGGTTAGCTCAGCGGGAGAGCACTGCTTTCACACGGCAGGGGTCAGTGGTTCGATCCCACTACCGCCCACCATCACCTCATTTCAGGACGTCCCGCAACGTCCCAGAAGCCCGCTAAACGCGGGCTTTTTCATGTACTTAGCATCCGAAGGCATTCTTTGGGGTTCCTGGGCATCCCAGTGATCCTGCTGGTATGGTCGTGCCGGACCGGCAAAATACCAGCAAGGCGAAGCAATGCTGAGCAACACGAAGGTTCGCAACGCGAAGGCCCAGAGCACCCCGTAGTAGTGCCGTACAATCGACAACGTAAAGGATTCCCCGACAGAGGCGCCCGATGGCAAAGCCCAATTACGCGTTCGAGAAGCGCCAGCGAGATCTGGCGAAGAAGGCCAAGAAGGAGGAGAAGCGCCAGCGCAAGGCAGGCGCGCCGAAAAAGCCGGAAGGTGCGGAAAATCCGGAGCCGGCCGGGTCACCGCCGGCAACCGATGTAAAGACAGAGTTCTGAACGCGGCAGAGTTTGGCGGCCGAGTCGAAGGTCGCCTGTCGCGCCAACGAACCCGATCCTGGTGCCAGGATCATCACGTCTGCCTCAGGGTTGGGCGGATATCGCTCCGAAGACACGCACGAGTGTCGCGATCGGCCGCCTCACGGCCGGCCTCTCCCGCGGTGTACGGCCGTGACAAGATGGGCCAAATGCAGGCGACGCACCGACATGCCTAGTGTCTCCTGCTGGAATGCCCGGCGGCGCCGCGCGTTGGTCCGGGCCCCGCCACGAGGGGTGGCGTGTGGCCCCCGAAGGCCTGACGACGGAGGCCGTAGTGCTTGAGGCGCTGACGCTGATCCTGGTCTGTCAGCTGGTCGGCGAGGTCAGCGTGCTGATCACCGGGTTGCCGGTGCCGGGACCCGTGCTCGGCATGCTGCTGCTTCTCGCCTGGCTCTTCCTGCGGGGGGGCGTGCCCGAGTCGGTGGGACGTGCCGCGGACGCCCTGTTGGCCCATCTGTCGCTCCTCTTCGTGCCCGCCGGGGTTGGCGTTCTGGTCCATTGGGAGCGGATGCGCGGCCAGTGGGCGGCCATCGCCGCGGCCCTGGTGCTCGGTACCCTCATCACCCTGGCGGTCACGGCCCTGACGATGAAAGCCGTAACGCGGCTGACCGGTCGTGGCGGGAGCGATAATGGCTGATGACCCCTTCACCACCCTCTGGGTCTATCTGGCGGCCTCGCCACTCCTGTGGCTCAGCCTCACCCTGGTCTGCTACCTGATCGCCCTGCGCATCTACCGGCTGGGCGGTGAGAGTCCCTGGTTCAATCCCGTCGCGATCGCCGTGGCTCTTCTGATCGGGCTCCTGCTCCTCACCGATACGCCCTACCAGACGTACTTCGACGGGGCCCAGTTCGTCCATTTCCTGCTGGGCCCGGCCACCGTGTCCCTGGCCATCCCCCTTTACCGCGAGCGCCATCGGCTGCAGCGTCTCGCCCTGCCCATCGTCGCGGCCCTCCTGGCGGCGGTCCTGACGGCGGCGTCGAGCGCCATTGGGCTCGGGGCGCTGTTGGGGGCGAGCACGGAAACCCTCATCTCGCTCGCCCCCAAGTCGGTGACGGCCCCCGTGGCCATGGGGATCAGCGAGAAGCTCGGGGGGCTGCCGTCACTGACCGCCGTGCTGGTGGTGAGCACCGGCATCGTGGGGGCGGTGCTCGGTACCGGCCTCTTCCGGCTCCTGGGTATCCGCGATGACGCGATCAAGGGCTTCGCCCTCGGGGCGACATCGCATGGCATCGGCACCGCCCGTGCCTTTCAAGTGAGCCCGGTCATGGGCGCCTTCGCCGGTCTCGCCATGGCCCTGTCGGCCTTGGTCACCGCCCTGCTGCTGCCGCCACTACTAGCGAGGTTCATGGCGTCTGGCGGTTGAGCCACTCCACCGGGGCATCCCCGCCGCCATCCCCGTTTCGGGCGCTTTCCTCAATCAGCACCAAGAAATCTTGCCCAACCGTACCAGGTCGAGCCCGTGCGTCCACTAAAGATATCTTTGGTCTTGCGACCCCACTCGCGAGATCAGGCATCTGGCCAATCGTGCCATGATGAGAAGCCGCGACCTGTCTTGTCGCTCGTACTCCTAACTAGCTTGACGCCGATCTGTCCTTGCACCAATGACCCCCTGATCCACGAATGCCTTCCGCTGCCGCGCTGACAGGAACGGTTCACGTCCCTACGAGCCAGGTGCTGGTGAGGGCGCTGTTCGTCGGCCTGGTTGCGTCCGCGCTGATCGGGGTACCGTTCGTTCTCCGCTATTGGAACGAGGTGAAGGCTGCCCAGCGAGATGCCTTGATCGAAGATCGGCACCACGTCGAGCTCGGCTCGCGGATCACGGCGCAGACCCTCCAGGCGGTCGTCTCCGACCTTCGCTATCTCTCCGACCAGAACGAGCTCAAGGAGCTGCTTGCCGAAGACACCGCTCCCCACCGGACTCGCCTCGCCCAGGAACACGCGGCGTTCCTGAGGCAGAAGCCCGAGTACGACCAGGTCCGATGGATCGGAGCGGACGGCTGGGAAAAGGCCCGCGTCCACCGTACGGCGACAGGCGTCGAGATCGCACTCCCGAACCAGCTCCAGAACAAGACGGGGCGGTACTACTTCGACGCCACGATGAAGCTCGAAGAGGGACAGGTCTACGTCAGCGCCCTGGACCTCAACGTCGAGCGCGACCGCGTCGAGGAGCCGCGAAAGCCGACGCTCCGAGTGGCCGTGCCCCTGTTCGCTTCCGATGGGCGCAGGGCGGGCATCCTCATCGTCAACTTCCTCGCCGGCCCCATGCTGGCGGAGCTTCGCGCCCTGACGCCTCCCGGCGGCAGCAATATCTGGCTACTCAATGCCGAGGGCTACTGGCTTCTGGGTCCTGGCGACGACGTCGAGTGGGCCTTCATGTACCCCGACCGTGTAGACCGGAGCCTGGCGGTCCGCGAGCCCGACGTCTGGCGCCGCCTGTCGACGGAGATCCAAGGCGACATTGACACGGCAACCGGGCTTCTGACGTTCGAGCGCTTCTACCCGCTACGGCCGGGCCGTGGGGCAGCCACGCGGGCACGTGAGCTGGCGACATCCGCCGCAGATTCCTATTGGATCGTGGCGGCATACCTCCCACGCGCCGTGCTTGGCGCCCATGCGCGCGAGCTCGCGCAGCAGCAGCTGGTCGCCTATGCCCTGATGGCGGGGTTGGCATTCTCGGCCGCGGCCGGTCTCGCCTATCTCTCGTTCCGCAACCGGGCGCTCAGTCAGCTGGTGAGCCACGTCGTCGACCACGTTCCGGCCCTCGTCTCGTACGTTGACGCCGGCGAGCGCTACCGCTTCGTCAACCGGTATTACGAAACCCTGTTCGGGACACCGCGCAGCCAGCTCGTCAGTCGGCCCGTCCGCGAGGTCATCGGAGAGGCAGCCTACGCCGAAGCGCTGCCTCGCATTCGCACCGCACTTGCCGGCGAGCCTGTGTCGTTCGAGGCCGCCATCGAGTATTCGAAGGCCGGTCACCGAGACGTCTCGGTGACCTATGCGCCCGATGTCGCGCCGGGCGGCAGGGTCCGTGGCTTCATTGCCGTGATCAACGACATCACGGCACAGAAGGCGGCCGAGCGCCGCGAGCGGGAGCGCATGCGCGAGGTGGCCCACGCGACACGCCTCGCCAGCGTCGGCGAGCTCGCGACACAGATCGCCCACGAAGTGAACCAGCCGATAACGGCGATGGTCACGTATTGCGCGGCGGCCCAGCGCAACGTCCAGGCAGAGTCGCCGAACAATACCCGGCTGGCCGGCCTCATCGGCGCCATCGCCGACGAAGCTCAGCGAGTGAGCGCGGTCATTCGCCGACTCCGCGACTTCGTCCGCAAGGGCGAGATCGCGTTCGTTGCCACCGACGTCAACGAGATCGTGACGGACAGCCTGCGGCTGGTTGCCGGCGAGGCCGTGTCGCAACAGGTTCAGGTCGTCGAGCAGCTCGCGACCGAGCCGCTGCGCGTGATGGCCGATCCCGTACTCGTCTCGCAGGCTATCCTCAATCTGGTACGCAATGCGATCGAGGCGGTGACCACCAGCGCGGCCGGGCGGCACGAAGTCAGGGTCGCGACCAGGCGCACCGGCCATGCGGCCGAGGTCAGCGTCACGGACACGGGGCCCGGGCTGTCGCCGGAGGTGGTGCCGCGCCTCTTCGAGGCGTTCGTCACGACCAAGCCGAATGGGCTCGGCATGGGGCTGTCCATCACGCGGTCCATCATCGAGGCGCACGGCGGTCAGCTGCGTTACTGCGAGGCGCCGGGCGGCGGCTGTACGTTCACTCTAACCCTGCCGGGGATCGACTCATGACCGCGAAAGCTCAGCCGGTAGTTCACGTGGTGGACGACGACGAGTCGGTGCGCCGGTCACTGGTCAGCCTGCTCGAGGAGGTTGGCATCCCGGTTGCCACCTTCCCCTC
>JAFNAJ010000281.1 GCA_017860085.1 Acidobacteriota bacterium
AGGCGTGGGCGGCGACGGGCCCCGAGTACATCAGCCCGGCATGCGGCACGATGACAGCGACCAGTTGTGAGGCGCGTTGGCTCCGCGGGCGGGCGGGCGAGAGGTATCGCTCGAGTTCCTTGACGAGCGCCCCGGGGTCTCCCGGGTACCAGGTGCCGGCCACAGCAGCATGTCTCAGCATGGCGGCCACCTCCCGGCTCATCCTAGCACCGTTTTGGAGGCCGGACGACCGAGGGATGCCCACACGCGCAGACCACTGGGCCTGCCGTTCGCCGAGACGCGATGACAGACGCGTTCAGGCGACCGCCGGGCGGCGGAACAGCCGAAAGAGCGCCCACACGACGAAGGCGAGGAAGACGAGCGGCAGCAGGGGCACGATCAGCGCGGCCAGGATGGCAAGGCCGCCCACGACGACCGCGATCAGCATCAGAGGCAGCGCGAACAGCAGGCCGAGCCCCTTGAAGGTCCACTTCAGCAGCGTGAACGGCAGGAAGAGCAGCTTGAAGGCGAGGCGAATCGGCAGGAACACCAGCCAGAACACGAGCTTGAGGGCCAGCCCCACCATCATCACCAGGCCGGCAATGAGGCCGAACACCACGAACAACGCCACGAGCGAAAAGAGTTCGACCACGGCTTCCCTCCGCGTTCTACCTGCCTTTACGCGGCAGGCGGGGCGGAAGTTCCAGCCGGTCGCAGCTGATCCACCTGGCCGCGTGGATCGCCGGGGGTGAGGAAACGCGCGAATCGCTCTTCGCCGACCAGTTCGTCGAGACTGCGCGCCCCGTCGCGCCCGGTGCGCCGCAGTTTCGAAAGGCCACCCAGGAGGGTGATCCCCACCAGCAGCCCCAGCACGGCGACGACCACGAGGGTGATCCCGACGAGGCCTCCGCCGACCAGCGACCAGAGGGCGTTGGCCTTCACGCGGTGACCTCGCCAGGGGCACGGAAGTCCGGAAGGGTGAAGTCGATGAGCCCTTCTCTCACTTCCGCCATGGCCACGCGCTCGAGCTTCACAGGCCCGCCTAGGGGAAGGGGCACGCGCGGGTTGGCACCCCGGCGCAACTGCTTGGCCCGCTGAGCGGCAATGTCCACGAACAGGAAGCGGCTCTCGATCGGCGGAGCCTTCACGACAGGGGCTTCCCCTGGAGTCTCGATGGGTCCGACAGCGTCCACGGTCATAACCCCTTAGGTTACTCGCACGCGCACTCGCGGACAAGAGCCCCGGCGCGAGGCCGGCAAGGCCAGGCGCCGGGCTCCAGGCAAGGCCCGTCGATGGCTCACTTGATCTCGACCGGAATCTGCCGCGGCTTGGCTTCCTCTCGGAGCGGCAGGGTCACGCTCAGGACCCCGTCCTTGTACTCCGCCGACACGTGCCCCGCATCCACGGTCGACGGCAGGGAGAACGACCGGACGAACCCGCCGTACGCCCGCTCGACCCGGTGGTACTGCTCGTCGCTGACCTCCGCCTCACGCTTGCGCTCGCCGCGCAGCGTCAGCGTGTTGTTCTCGACGCGGAGTTCGATGTCCTCACGCTTCATGCCCGGCATTTCGGCCCTGATGACGATCTCGTGCTTGTCGTTTTCGTAGATGTCCACCGCGGGCACCCAATCACCGCGACTCATCACGTCGTCGTCGAGACGCCGACCGTAGAAGTCCCCGAACATGCGGTTCATGCGGTCTTGCATCAGCGAAAGCTCACGGAACGGGTCGAAGCGAACAATAGCCATGACTTTCCTCCTTGAATCTGGTCCTGAGGACCGTCACTCATCTCAACGACCCCAATGATAGCACAACATTAGTCTATGTCAAGCATCTTATATGAGTGTTTAAGGCTCATATTGTACCTACGACGGAGTCTCTGTTCCTCCGCACTCTGCTCCGCGCTCTCGCGCCTCCCCCGTGGGCATCGCGTGCCGCCGCGCCTCCAGACCCGGAAGTCGTCGCGCGCCGGGATGTGCGATGATTGGGGCGCATGCTGTCGTTTCCTGAGTTGAACGAGCTCTCGGACGACGTGCGTCGCATTTTCGAGGAGCTGGACCGGGCGCACCCGTCGGACCGGGGTGTGGCGGCTGGCATCTACACCCCCCTGCTCGACGTCGTGGACACGGGAGCGTCCATCGAAGTCTTCGTCGACGTGCCGGGGGTCGCGCCCGACGCCATCCGGGTGCATGTCAAGAATGGCAGCCTGATCATCGTCGGCGAGAAGCTCCCAGCCGAGACCGATAGTCGCGACCCGGCCTCGTTTCACCTCATCGAGCGCGGGTTCGGCCGGTTCGCCAGGGTCATCCGGCTGGCGGTGGCCGTCGACGCCGGGAAGGCCTGTGCCACGCTGTCGGCCGGTCAGCTTCGAATCAGCGTTCCACGAATCGCCGAGCGGCGGGGTCGTGAGATCGTCGTCACGGTGACTCCGACGGCAGGCTAGCGTCCGGCTCCCGGTTCCCTCACGAGCGACGACACGCGCACCGGACGACGACCCGCGACGCCACCGGAAACCCATGCGCATCTTGTTCATCGGCGACATCGTTGGAAAGCCGGGTCGTGAGATGGTCCGGCGAGCCGTTCCCCGTCTGGTGGAGCACTACGGCATCGACCTCACGGTGGCCAACGTCGAGAACGCCGCCGGTGGCTTTGGTGTCACGCGCGAGACGGCCGAGGCCCTCCTTGCGGCCGGCGTCCAGGTGATGACGTCGGGCAACCACATCTGGGACAAGAAAGAGACGCTCGAGTACATCGCCCACGAGCCCCGTCTCCTGCGACCGCTCAACTACTCGTCGGCCGCTCCAGGACGAGGCTCGCTCGTGGTCACGACGCCCCAAGGACACCGGGTCGGCGTCATCAACGCGATGGGTCGCGTGTACATGCCCCTCGTCGACGATCCGTTCAAAGCGTTGCCGATCGAGGTCGAGCGGATTCGCCAGGAGGCCCCCGTCGTGATCGTCGACTTTCATGCCGAGGTCACCTCGGAGAAGGCCGCAATGGGGTGGCACCTCGATGGTCGCGTCTCGGCGGTTGTCGGCACGCACACGCACGTGCAGACGGCCGACGAGCGGATCCTCCCGGGTGGCACGGCCTATATCACGGACGTGGGCATGACCGGCCCGCACGATTCGGTGATTGGCGTCGAGACGGCCGCCGCTCTCGGCCGCTTTCTCAACGGGCTTCCCGTGCGCTTCGAAACGGCGTCCGGACTGCCGAAGCTCCACGCCGTGGTGATCGAGGCAGACAGCAGCTCCGGGCGCGCCCTGCGCATCGAGCGTCTCAGCCTGACGCCGGAGGCCATCGCCCAGCTGGACCCGCCAGCGTCGCCGGCCTCTTCCTGAGGGCATCGCCCGATGGCCGAGTTGTTCGACCTGCCCTTCGAGGACGCCGAGCCGGCTGAGGAACCGCCGCACGAGCGACGTGTGTATACCGTCAGCGAGCTGGCCGCCCAGGTCCGGGCCCTGGTCGAGGGTGGCTTCGGCGTGATCTGGCTCGAAGGCGAGCTGTCGAACTGCCGTCTCTGGAACACCGGCCACTTCTACTTCTCGCTCAAGGACGCCGGTGCGCAGATCCGCGGCGTGATGTTCCGGTCGGCTGCGCGCTCGCTGACGTTCGAGCCTGAAGACGGCCTGCACGTGCTCGTCCGCGGCCGCGTCACGATCTACGAGACCAAGGGCGAGTACCAGCTCGTCTGCGAGCTGATGCAGCCTCGCGGTGTGGGCGAGCGTCAGATGGCGTTCGAGCGGCTCAAGAAGCGTCTGCACGCCGAGGGCCTGTTCGACGAGGCGCGGAAACGTCCTCTCCCGGCGCTGCCGCGCAAGATTGGCGTGGTGACCTCGCTCGACGGCGCCGCCCTGAGGGACATCGTCAAGGTCATTCGCCGCCGCTTTCGCAACGCGCATCTCGTGGTGCGGCCGGCGCGCGTGCAGGGCGAGGGCGCTGCCGATGACATCGCCCGCGGGCTCGCCGCCATCGCCCGCGTGGACGGCATCGACGTGGTGATCGTGGGGCGTGGCGGCGGATCACAGGAAGACCTCTGGGCCTTCAACGAGGAGGTCGTCGCGCGCGCGATTGCCGCGTGCCCGGTCCCGGTCGTCGCCGGTGTCGGTCATCAGACCGATTTCACGATCGCCGACTTCGTCGCCGACGTGAGGGCAGCCACGCCCTCGAACGCCGCTGAGCTGGTGCTGGCGGCCAAGAGCGAGTTCGCCGCCAGGATCGAGCGCCTGGCTGGTCGCCTTCGTGCCAGCGTGCGGCGCGCGGTGGACACGCGCCGCGCCTCGACACACGCACTGGAGGCACGTCCAGGCCTCGCCGGCGTTCCCGGGCGCCTCGCTTCGATGGGTCGCCGCACGTCCGACGCCACGCACGACCTCCGCGCCGCCGCGCGCGAGCAGTTGGCCAGGCGCTGGCGCTCGACGCGGGACTTGTTGAAGCGGCTCGAGCAGCGCGAACCCCGGGTTCGCCTGGC
>JAFNAJ010000282.1 GCA_017860085.1 Acidobacteriota bacterium
GCGGATGGGTCTCCAGGCCAGGATGACCTATGATCATCCGGGCGAGATCTTCGAGGAGATCCGGAGGGTCACGCCGATCTACCGCGATCTGGTGTTCGGCAGCCAGGAGCCGGGGGCAATCTGGGACCTCAACCTCTTCCAGCCGCCGCGCGTTCGGTCGGAGTACGAGCCTGAGGCGCCGACCGTCGTGCCGTCAGACACACTGATGCTCGACTGCCTCGATGCTCGCTTCACGCGGTGGTTCGCGGGGCTGTTTCTTGCCGGCGCGACGGCTGGAAAGGCGACCGGCGAGTAGGAATGCCCACGGCTTTCACGCCTGGATCTTCAGGAGGCGCAACGCATTGGCAATCACGAGCAGTGATACGCCCATGTCAGACGCGATGGCCGCCCACAGCGAGGCGGCCCCGAACAAGGTCAGGACGACGAAGGCGGCTTTGACTCCGAGCGAGACCGTGATGTTCTGCCGGACAATCGCCAGAGTGCGGCGCGAGTGCTGAATCAACCACGGGACTTTGGCGAGGTCGTCGGACATGAGCGCCACATCCGCCGTCTCGATGGCGGCGTCACTCCCGGCGGCACCCATCGCGATGCCGAGCGTCGCACGCGCCATCGCGGGCGCGTCGTTGACGCCGTCTCCGATCATGGCGACCTTGCCGTACTTGCCCATCAGGCTCTCGACGGCCTTGACCTTGTCCGCCGGCAACAGCTCGGCCATCACCTCGGTGATGCCAGCGTCGTTCGCAATCGCCTCAGCCGTCGGTCGGTTGTCGCCGGTCAGCATCACCACGTGCGCGACGCCAAGCGCTCTGATACGTGCGACCGCTGCGGACGTTGCCGGACGGACCGCGTCCGCGAGAGCGATCATGCCGCAGACATGTTCGGCATTGCCCACGACGACAACGCTGCGCCCTGTGCTTGCGAGCTCCTCGAGTTCGGCGTGCACCGCCGGGGTTTCCTGACGCCGCTCCTCGAGATAGCGGTGGGAACCCAGCCAATACGGTACCCCGTCGATCATCCCGGTGGCACCCTTGCCTGGCAGGATGGTGAAGTCCGTCACCCGGGCAGGCGCCACGGCCGTGCGCTCGGCATGAACCCGCACGGCGTGGGCCAGCGGATGGTCGCTGTGCGTTTCGAGTCCCGCCGCGATGGCGAGCAGTTCCTGTTCGGTATGACCGCTGTGCGGTAGAACGGCAGCGACGGCCGGCCGTCCCTCCGTCAGCGTGCCGGTCTTGTCGAGCGCGATGGCCCGGATGGTGGCGGGAGTCTCGACGAAGGCCCCTCCCTTGATCAGCACGCCGTTGCGGGCCGCGGCGGCGAGCGACGCGACGACGCTGACCGGCGTGGAGATCACCAGCGCACACGGGCATCCGATGACCAGCAGGACCAGCGCGCCGTAGAACCATCTGCTCCATTCGCCGGTGACGAACGGCCCAACGAGCGCCACGCCGGCCGCTGTGGCGAGCACAACCGGCGTGTAGACCCGCGCAAACCGCTCAACCCATTGCTCAGCGGGGGCGCGGCGGCCCTGGGCGGAGTCGATCAGGCGAATGATGTGGGACAGGGTGGAATCCCCGGCGGTCTTGGTCGCCACCACCTCGATGGCGCCCTCGCCATTGATGGTGCCGGCGAAGACGTCGAGGCCAGGCTCCTTGAGGGCCGGCACACTCTCACCGGTAATCGGCGCCTGGTTGACGCTGCTGATGCCCGCGACCACACGTCCATCGAGCGGGATTCGCTCCCCCGGCCGAACCGCGAATCGTGCCCCCACCGTCGCTTCCGCAGCCAGCACCTCGGTGTAACCCTCAGGCACCACGAGGCGCACGGTGTCCGGGGCGAGTTCCAGCAGAGCCTCGACGGCGCGCCGCGCCCGGCCGACGCTCCATCGCTCGAGGGCGAGCGACACCGCAAACAGGAACGACACCGTCGCGGCTTCGAACCATTCGCCGATGACGATCGCTCCGCAGACGGCAATCGTCATCAGCAGGTTCATGTCCGGACGGAGCGTCCGGATCGCGAACCAGGCGCGAGGCAGGATGAACCAGACCCCGGCGACAATCGCGAGCGCATACGTGATCTGCACCGCCCCTGGCACTGCGGGGCCCAGCCCGGCGCCCTCCGAGCCCAGCGCGGCACTGAGACCGCCGGCCAGCGCCGCATGCCACCCGAACGCGGCGGCGGTCAGCAGCCCGCTTGCCACCGTGAACACCGTACGGGTGGCACCGCGCCGTCGGGGACTCGCCCCGTCGGCCGCTTCAATCCACGGCTCCGCGCGCATGCCGGTCTTCGCGACCGCCTCGACGATCATCGCCGGCGTTGCGCCGGCCGCCGCCGGGACGGACATCCGGCCTTTCAGGACGTCGAAGGCGAGGTTGTCCTCGCCGCCGACGATGGGACCGAGCTGCCGACGAAGGACGGCCACCTCGTCAGCGCAGTCCATCCCATGAATCCGGAACCGGAGGATTCGTCGATCTGGACGGCTACCGACGCCGGCAGCGTTAGAGGACACGTGTCATTCTCCGTTCAAACACACTCGCACGCTACCGGTCGTCACGCCCCGTCGGATAATCCCGAATCCTGATGGCTTGAAGCACGGGCATGACGAAGATCCTGCCGTCGCCGGGGCCGCCGGTCCGCGCATGCTGCACGATGGCGTCAATCACGCTCCGAACCATGTCGTCGTCGACCACCGCCTCCAGCTTGGTGAAGTCCGTTTGATCGTACTCCGCCGCACCGGTCCCCGACGCTCGCTTGCCGAAGCCCCGCACGGTCGACACGGTGACTCCCGGTAAACTCGGCAGCGCGTGAAGCGCTTGAATCACGTCCTGAAGACGGTCCGTCCTGATGATCGCCTTGATCTCCTGCATCAGAGTTCTACCTCCTTCCGCTCGGGCGCAAACCACTGATACAGCGTCGGCAGTACCAGCAGGGTGAGTATGGTCGAGGTCACGAGTCCGCCTATGACGACGACGGCCAGTGGGCGCTGCACCTCGGAACCCGGACCCGTCGCAAAGACCATCGGAATCAAGCTCAGAATGGAGATGCTTGCGGTCATCAGCACCGGGCGAAGCCGCGCCTCGCAGCCGTTCCGTACGGCGTCAACGACGCTCGCGCCGCCGTCCCGCAGGTCAGAGATGTACGAGATCAGGACGACGCCGTTCAAGACCGCCACGCCGAAGAGCACGATGAAGCCGACCGAGGCGGGGACCGAGAGGTAGAGCCCGGAGAGGAACAGCGCGAACACGCCGCCCACCATGGCGAAGGGCAGGTTGACGAGCACGAGTCCTGCCAGCCAGATGGAGTCGAAGGTGAAGAGGAGCAGCAGGAAGATCAACACGACCACGACGGGCGTGATGAGCGTGAGTCGCCGCATCGCCTGTTGCTGGTTCTCGAACTGCCCGCCCCAGCTCACGTAGTAGCCAGGCGGCAGCTCGACGTTTCGCGCGATCTGTTGCTGCGCCTCTTTCACAAAGCTCCCGATATCCCGCCCGACGACGTTCATTTCGAGGCCGATCCGTCGCTGGCCGTTCTCGCGACTGATTTGCGTCGGTCCCTCGACCGACTTGAGGTCAGCGAGTTGATTCAGCGGGACTCGGTAGCCGCCGGGCACATCGACCAGGAGGCTGCCAAGCGCCTCGACCGACTGCCGGCGTTCCTCGGGAAAGCGTAAGGCGATGTCGAACGCCCGGTTCTGCTGATACAGGCGCGACAAGGGCTTGCCGCCGATGGCCAACTCGATGACCCTCAGCACGTCGCCCGTGTTCACACCGTAGCGCGCCACTTTGTCTCGATCCACGGTCACGGTCAGGTACGGCTGTCCAGCCAGGCGTTCCACAACCAGGTCGGCCCCTCCCCGGATGTTCCCGAGGAGCGCCGCCATCTCGGAGGCCTTCCGTAGCAGCACGTCGGTATCGTCGCCAAAGAGCTTGAGGATCACCTGCGCGCGAGTCCCGGCCACGAGTTCGTCGATGCGGCACTGGATGGGCTGACTGAACGTGTAGGCCATTCCTGGGATGTCCGCCAGCGACTCGCGCATCTTGTCGATCAGCTCCTCGCGGGTGTTGCCACTCGTCCACTGGTCCCGAGGTGTGAGCGCGCCGACGAACCCCGTCTTGTCCACGCCGCGTGCCTCGATGGCCACGCCCGTCTGTCCCGTCCTCGACACCACCGTCTCCAGTTCCGGGAATCGCTTCAGCCGCTCCTGGACTTCCCCCGCCGTCTTCATCGCGTGCTCGAGGGAGACACCCGGGATCAGTTGCACGTCCATGTCGAACGCGCCCTCGTCCATCACGGGCACGAATTCGGTGCCCAGGCGCGGGACGATCGCCAGCGCGGCCACGAGCGCGACCGTGGCTGCCGCGATGACGACAAGCCGTCTCCGCAGCGCGAACGCCAGAAGCGGCAGGTACAACCGTTTGGCCAGCGTGAAGACCGGGCTCTCCTTGTGAAC
>JAFNAJ010000283.1 GCA_017860085.1 Acidobacteriota bacterium
GGTTGGCGCGGCGGTCAGGAACCCGGCGTTCGACGTGACGCCCGCGGCGTACGTCACGGGCATCATCACCGAGCACGGGATCCACCGGCCGCCGTACGAACAGTCGTTGCGGCAGTGAGGCATGCGGATCCTGGGGATCGAGAGCTCGTGCGATGAAACCGCGGCCGCGGTCGTCGAGGAGACCGGCGACACCGCCCGGCCGTGGCGGACCCTGTCCAGCGTGATCGCCTCCCAGGTGGACATTCACCGCGAGTGGGGAGGCGTCGTGCCCGAGCTCGCGTCGCGACAGCACCTGCGCGACATCTGCGGCGTGATCGAGCGGGCTCTCGATGAGGCCGGCGCCGGCTGGGAGGGGATCGACGCGATTGCCGTCACGCAAGGCCCGGGGCTGGTCGGCTCGCTCCTCGTGGGCGTGTCGTTCGCGAAGTCGCTCGCGCTGGCGCGCGGGCTGCCGCTCGTGCCCGTCCATCACCTCGCTGGTCACATCGAGTCGTTGTGCCTCCACAACGGGCCGCTGCCCCTCCCGGCCATCGTGCTCGTCGTCTCGGGGGGGCACACCAGCCTCTTTCACGTGCCCTCTGAGGGCTGCTACGCGCTCGTGGGCCGGACCCGCGACGATGCGGCAGGGGAGGCGTATGACAAGGTCGCCAAGCTGCTGGGGCTCGGGTATCCGGGTGGTCCCGTCATTGACAGGCTGGCAAGGGCTGGCAACGACCGGGCGATGAGTTTCCCGGTTGCGCGCATGACCGGCGACGATCGCACGAAAGGGCCGCGGCGCGGCGTGCCGGGTATTGACCACGAAGGCGCCCGGTGGCGCACCGATTTCAGCTTCAGTGGCGTCAAGACGTCGGTGCTGCGCTACGTGAAGCGACGGGAGGGTGAGCGGCTCGACGGGGGCATGGCCGATGCGAGCACGCCGCTCTTCTCGGCCGAGGAGATCGCCGACATCTGTGCCAGCTTCCAGCGGGCGGTCGTCGGTGCACTGCTCGATCGCACGTTCGAGGCCGCCGCCTGGGCGCGGGCACGCAGCATCGGGATTGCCGGAGGCGTGTCGGCCAACAGCCGCCTGCGGGAAGACGCACAGGCGAGAGGCGCGCGCGAAGGCTTGCCGGTCTTCCTGCCCAGCCTGGCGCTCTCGACGGACAATGCCGCGATGATTGCTGCCGCCGGGCTGCGCCAGTTCCGCGCCGGCGTGCGCGCCGACCTCACCCTCGGCGCTGACGCCTCGCTGCCGTTGGGATAGCACGGTGGCACGCGACCGTCCGAACACCGAACGCCGATCCCCGAGTCCCGAGTTCCGACATGACCCATACCGAGTATCTGTGGTTCAACACGAAGCAGCGCCAGGAGTTCGTCCGCATCACCGACGAGGTGCGCGCGATCGTGCAGCGAAGTGGCGTGCGTGACGGCATGGTGCTGGTGTCGGCCATGCACATCACCGCGGCCGTGTACGTCAACGACTGGGAGGACGGGTTGATTCACGACTTCCAGGAGTGGCTCGAGCGGCTCGCCCCGGCGGGCCGGCCCTACCGGCATCACCAGACGGGCGAGGACAACGCCGACGCCCACCTCAAGCGCACGCTGATGGGGCACCAGGTGATGCTGCCGATCACCAACGGCGATCTCGACCTCGGCCCCTGGGAGCAGGTGTTCTACGCCGAGTTCGACGGGCGTCGGCGGAAGCGCGTGGTCGTCAAGGTGATGGGCGAGTGACCGCCGACCCGCGCCAGTATCCGTCGCGCCCGCTCGTCGGGGTCGGCGCCGTCGTCGTGGGTGCCGACGGCCGGGTGTTGCTGGTCAAGCGTCGGAACGAGCCGCTCGCCGGCCGCTGGAGCCTGCCGGGCGGCCTTGTGGAGGTCGGGGAGTCGCTCGAGGCGGCGGTGCGTCGCGAGGTGCTCGAGGAGACGGGCCTCCACGTGGGCGTGGGGCCGCTCGTGGAGGTCGTGCAGCGGGTCTACCGCGACGCCGACGGCGGCGTCGAGTGGCACTACGTGCTCCTCGACTACCTGTGCCACCCCGAGGCAGGCGCGCCGGCTGCTGCATCCGATGCCGCGGACGTCGCGTTCGTGACGCCTGGCGAGCTCGCCGGATACGGGATCGCTGAATCGACGGCTGGCGTGATTCGACGCGGGTTGGCCATGGCCGCTGAGCGCTGACGGCCTGGGCAAGACACGCGAACTAGGCCCCCGCCGACGCCCGCCGGTGCCAGAAGAGGTAGATCGGCACCCCGATGAACATGATCACGAGACCAGGCCAGGTGGTTGCCGTGCGGTACGCGAACAGCACGAGCAGCACGGTGCCCGCCCCCAGCACGTAGAGGGCCGGCACCACGGGGTAGCCGATGGCCTTGTAAGGGCGGTCGGCATCGGGCCAGGCGCGGCGCAAACGGAAGATGCCGAGGATCGTCAGGATGTAGAAGATGAGCGCCGCCGAGATCACGTAGTCGAGCAGGTTGCTGTAGAGGTTGCCGTAGGTGCCCGTCTCCGGGTTGTACGTGCGCACGAGGATCAGCGCGCCAGCCCAGATTCCCTGCAGCACGAGGCCCCACGCCGGCACCTTTGCCGCGTTGAGATGGCCCGCCCGCTTGAAGAACACACCGTCGCGCGCCATGGCGTAGTAGGCGCGCGCACCCGCCAGGATGAGGCCGTTGTTGCAGCCGAAGGTGGAGATCATGATCCCGACGGCCATGATCACCGTGCCGAGGCCAGGGAAGATGGCGTCGAGCGTGGCGGTCGCGACGCGATCGGCCGGGGCCTGCTGAATGCCGTCGAGCGGCAGCGTCACCAGGTAGGCCACGTTGGCGAGCAGGTAGAGCCCGATGACGATCGACGTGCCGAACGCCAGCGACAGCGGGATGTTCCGACGCGGGTTCTTCACCTCGCCGGCGGTGAAGGTGATGTTGTTCCAGGCGTCCGACGAGAAGAGTGATCCGGTCTGCGACACGCAGATGGCGACGAACAGCCCGAACGCCGTGGTCGCGGCCAGGCCGGGGACGACCTCCACCTGGCCACGCGGCGTCCAGAGGTCGCCGAAGTTGCCCGACACCGCCGTGGCGTTCCAGCCGAGCAGCAGGCCCACGCCGATGAGCGCGATGAGGGCGCCCGTCTTGGCCGTGGTGAACACGTTCTGGATGGCCTTGCCCCAGTCGAGGCCCCGCGTGTTCGTCCACGTCAGGAACGCGATCATCAGCAGGCCCAGCGCCTGGGTCGTCGAGAGCGACACGGCGTAGCCCGCCCCGAGGTGCACCGGCGGGATGAGGAAGTGGTCGTCGCCGATGGCGCCCCACAGCACGCCGGTGTAGCGCGCGAAGCCGACGGCCACCGCGGCGATGGTGCCGGTCTGGATCACCATGAAGAGCGTCCAGCCATAGAGGAATCCCCAGAGCGGCGAGTACGCCTCACGCAGGTAGACGTACTGGCCACCTGCCCGCGGCATCATTGCCGCCAGTTCGCCGTACGACAGCGCGCCCACGACGGTGAGCAGGCCCGTGAACACCCAGGCCAGCAGCAACCATCCCGGGCTGCCGATCAGCCGTCCCATGTCGGCCGAGACGATGAAGATGCCGGAGCCGATCATCGACCCGACCACTACCATCGTCGAATCGTAGAGGCCCAGGCCACGCTTGAACTCGGTGTCGAGCTGGGCCAGCGACGGATCGTGGTGCGGCGAATTGGTCATGAAGTGTCCTCGGGCGGGGGCCGCGCGGGCTGGCCCGCACGTCGGCCCGTTTGTCTCAGAAACGCGCGGGAATATATCATGCCCGGGTCCCAGGGCTCCGTATGACCACCCTCGTGCTCAAGCTCGACATGGTGCAGACGCTGGCGCTGGCGTCGCTCGTGTTGTTTGCCGGCTACGCGATCCGGCGTCGCGTCGGGGTGCTCGACCGCTACAACATCCCGGCGCCGGTCGTCGGCGGGTTCCTCTTCGCGGCCGTCGCCCTCGTGCTGCGATTGCAGGGCCTGCTGGCCTTCGAGTTCGATACGACGCTGCAGACGCCGCTCATGATCGCGTTCTTCACGAGCATTGGGCTCGGCGCGAGCCTTGGTCTGCTGAAGGTCGGCGGGCCGCAGGTGTTGCTGTTCTGGGTGCTGGCGTCCGCGCTGGCCGCCCTGCAGGACGCGGTGGGCGTCGGACTGACGAAAGTCCTCGGTGTGCATCCCTTCCTCGGGCTGATTGCCGGATCGATCACGATGACCGGCGGGCATGGGACCGGCGCGGCGTTCGGCAAGTTGATGGAGGACCAGTACGCCTTCTCCGGCGGCGTGACCCTCGCGATGGCCGCGGCGACGTTCGGGCTCGTGACCGGGGGCCTGATCGGCGGCCCGATCGCGACGCTGCTGGTGCGACGCAACCGCCTGCACCCCGCCCCGGGAGCCGCGGAGGCCGGCACCGTGGCGAGCCTCGAGCACGCCGCGCTCGACGAGGAGATCGACACGGAGCC
>JAFNAJ010000284.1 GCA_017860085.1 Acidobacteriota bacterium
ATGCGGCGTGGGTGGGCGCTTTCTGCGGCGTTGATCGTCGGCGTGCTGGCGGCGGTTCCGACGCCGTTGCTCGTGGGCCAGGAGCTCAGCTGGATCCGCGAGCATTACACCAAGCACGAGTACGTCGTGCCGATGCGCGACGGCGTCAGGCTGTTCACCGCCGTCTACACTCCAAAGGACCGGTCGAAGACCTACCCGATTCTCATGCGCCGCACGCCCTACAGCGTCGCGCCGTATGGTGCGGATCGCTATCCGGATGCCCTCGCGCCATCGCCGGAGCTGACCAAGGACG
Source organism: Acidobacteriota bacterium (assembly GCA_017860085.1). Lineage (GTDB taxonomy): Bacteria > Acidobacteriota > Vicinamibacteria > Vicinamibacterales > JAFNAJ01 > JAFNAJ01. Next base: position 293 of record JAFNAJ010000284.1, read on the forward strand.
GGTACATCGTGGTCTTCCAGGATGTTCGCGGCCGATGGATGTCGGAGGGCGAGTTCGTCCACCTGCGCCCCCACAAGGCTCAGAAGGCCGGCCCGCGCGACGTCGATGAGAGCACCGACACGTACGACACGATCGAGTGGCTCCTGCGGAACGTGTCGGGACACAACGGACGCGTGGGCCAATGGGGCGTCTCGTACCCCGGCTTCTACACGGCCGCAGGCATGATCGACGCGCACCCGGCGCTGAAAGCGTCGTCGCCGCAGGCGCCCGTGAGCGACTGGTTCGGGACCGACGATTTCCGCCACAACGGTGCGTTCATGCTCGCCCACGCCTTCGGCTTCTTCGCCCAGGCCGACTGGCCGCGAGCCGCGCCGACCGCCGAGAGTCCCTTGCCCTTTGCCCGGCCACCCGTCGCAGATGGGTACGAGTTCTACCTGCGGGCAGGCACACTGCGGACGCTGACCGCAACCTTCATGAAAGACCGGTCCGTGTTCTGGAATGACCTGCTGGCCCACGACACGCGCGACGCGTTCTGGCAGGCGCGCAACATCCGCCAGCACCTCAAGAACATCAGACCCGCGGTGATGACGGTGGGCGGCTGGTACGACGCCGAGAACCTCTTCGGGGCGCTTGAGGTGTACAAGCACGTCGAGAGCCACAGCCCCCGAGGTTCGTACAACACCTTGGTGATGGGCCCATGGGTGCACGGCGGCTGGTCGCGCAGCGACGGCAGATCCCTGGCCGACGTGCACTTCGCAGCCAACACGGGAGCCTTCTATCGGGAGCGGATCGAACGACCCTTCTTCAACTTCTTCCTGAAGGACGAAGGGGGGCTCGATCTGCCGGAGGCCTACGTCTTCGAGACTGGCGCGAACCAGTGGCGACGCATGGAGGCCTGGCCGCCGCCCCAGGCACAGGCGCGGCCACTCTACTTCGGGCCTGGCGGCACGCTCGCCACCGCACCGGCGGCGAACGCCGGCGACAACGCCTTCGACGAGTACGTCAGCGACCCGGCGCGGCCGGTGCCCTACATTCCCGGCACGTCATTCGGCATGGCCCAGCGCTACATGGTCGACGACCAGCGCTTCGCGTCGCGACGAACCGACGTCCTCGTGTACCGGACCGACATCCTCGAGGACGACCTCACCGTGGCTGGCCCTGTCGAGGTCTCACTCCACGTCTCGACCACGGGCACCGACGCCGACTGGGTCGTGAAGCTGATCGACGTGTATCCCGATCAGTACCCCGACGAGAACGGCAGCACCGAGAACGCCTTGGGCGCGTACCAGCAGATGGTGCGCGGCGACGTGATTCGCGGCAAGTTCCGCAAGAGCCTCGAAACGCCTGAGCCCTTCACTCCCGGCGAGCCGACGCTGGTCAAGTTCCGCCTGGAGGACCTGTTCCATACGTTCCGTCGCGGACACCGGGTCATGGTCCACGTGCAGAGCAGCTGGTTCCCGCTCATCGACCGGAATCCGCAGAAGTTCATGAAGATCCACGAAGCCGACGCAGCCGACTTCCAGAAGGCGACGCACCGCGTCTACCGATCCGCGTCTCGACCCTCGGGCATCACGCTCGGGGTGGTGTCGCGCCAATAGGAGAGTCGAAATGAGTCTGACGGTGAAGACGGGCGTGCTGATTGGCGTGCTGTGCGCCGCGTGGACCTATGTCATGGGCTTCACGGGCTGGTTCAAGGACCCGACGCTGCAGGCGGCGTTCTTCCTCGTCATCCTGATCGAGGTGGCGCTGCTGCTCTGGGGGCTTCGACAGACCGCGGACGCCAACACGTACGGTCGCCAGGTGATGACGGGCACGACGATGGCCGTGATCGCCGCTGCGATCATCTTCGTCAACTCGCTGGTGTTCACGATGGTGGTGTTTCCGAACTACTTCCAGGATCTCGAGCAGGCCTACCGCCAGGTCTTGAGAACTCAAGGCAGGTCGGAGGCGGACATCGCAGAGGCCATCGCACGGCAGGCCTCGGCGCAGACGCCATTCGTCCAGGCCATGCAGGGCGCCGTCGGCACGATCATCACCGGCCTCGTGGCCTCGCTGCTGATCGCGATTCGCTACCGGCGTCGATGAAAATGGGGACACTCATCTTTTTCGCGTGTCAATGATTTGACGCCCAGGCCACGTGTCCGGGGCCCGTCGAGAGTCTGACAATCGGCAGACGATGAGTGTCCCCGTTTCCGAGGTGCGGCGTTTCTCTACTGCGTCTTCTGGGTCCACGCGTCGCGCGTGAGCTTCACGATCGGATCGATCTTCTTGCGCGCGAGCTGCTGGTTGACAGCGGTCCCCTCCTTCGCCATGGTCGCCTCGAACGCCGCGTGGGCCACATCCAGCTGCCTGGCCAAGACGCCCATGCGGCGGCGCTGCGACTCGGTCGGCCGTCCCTCGTAGCTGTTGACATTCCCGTAGAGCACGCCGATCTCCTCGCGCAGCTTCTCTTCGCCGCTGATGCCCTCGCCCTCCTTCGACGCCACCAGCGCCTTGCGCTGATCCTCGAGCGCGCTGGCCAGCGCGTCGACCCGCCTCCTGAGCGGATCGCGCGTCTCCAGCTTTGCGGCGCGATCGCGCGCCTGATCGCGCGCGTTCGCGATCGACTCGACGGTGAACGTCATCCGCTCGGCCAGCTCGAACAGTTGCCACGCCATCTCCCGCTGTGCAGCCCGGTCTGCGTCGGTGTGCTCAGAACGGGGATCCGGTACCAGCGTGACCGTCGACTCGACGACCTCCTTGCCCCTGATCATCTTCACCGTGTACGGGCCGGGCTTCGCCATGGGCCCCACGAACGCCCCGAAGCTTGGAATGATGCCGGCCCCACCCGGCAGCCTCGGCCCCTTGGCGCGCATCGGCCACGCGACACGATTGATGCCACGCCGCTTGCCTCCCGGAATCGTCGACAGGAGCTTGCCATCTCCGTCGTACACCTCCAGCTTGAGGTCGCCGAGCATGTGCCGGCGCTTCAAGTAGTAGGTGATGAACGCCGCTCCGCCGAGGTCCTGGCCCACGTATTCGGCGTCCCCGTTGGTGGGCGACTCGCCCCCGCCAATCGTCATCTGCTGTGGGCGCGCAGACAGGAACACGGCATCGGCCGAGAGGATCTCCGGCGTCAACGTCCTGAGCGGCGTGATGTCGTCGAGGATGTACACGCCGCGGCCGTGCGTTGCGATGACGAGGTCGTGGTCGCGCGGGTGAATCACCAGGTCGCGCACGGCTGCCCTGGGGAAGTTCGACGTGAACTGCCCCCACTGCTTCCCGCCGTCGATCGAGGCAAAGAGGCCGAACTCGGTGCCAAGAAACAGCAGGCTCGGGTTCACCGGGTCCTCGCGAATCACATGGGCATAGCCTGAGATCTCGCCAGAAGCAAGGCTCTCCCACGTCTGGCCGAAATCGCTGGTCTTGACGACGTACGTCTTCATATCGCCGGTCATGTGCCCATCGAACGTCGCGTACGCGGCACCCTCGGCGGCCCGGCTCGCGTCGATGCTCGACACCCAGGTGTTTGCCGGCACGCCCCGCACGTTCGCCGACACGTTGGCCCAGCTCTTGCCGCCGTCCCTCGTCACCTGCACCTGCCCATCGTCCGTCCCCACCCAGATCACGTCCCGGTTCTTCGGCGATTCCGCGATGGTGAAGATGGTGCAGTGGTTCTCAGCCGTCGAGTTGTCAAGCGTCAGACCGCCGGAGTCGTCCTGCCGCAGCTTGCTGGGGTCGTTGGTGGTCAGGTCGGGCGAGATGCGCTCCCAGCTGTCGCCGCGGTCGCGCGATCGGAAGAGAAACTGCGCGCCGTAGTAGATCGTGCCCTTGTCGTTCGGGCTCAGATGGATCGGCGTGTTCCAGTTGAAGCGATACTTGGGCTCGCCTTCTCCAGGCGAGGGCTTGATGTCCTTCTGTTCCCCGGTCGACTTGCGCGTGCGGAACAGGTTGCCGCCCTGGTACTCGCTGTAGACGATGTCGGGGTCCGCGGGGTCGACGAACGCCCAGAACCCGTCGCCGCCCGTCAGCGAACGCCACTCGCGGTTGCCGATGCCGCCTGATTTCCGCGACGGGCCATACCACGTGTTGTTGTCCTGCAGACCGCCGTAGACGTTGTACGGCTCGGCCATGTCGTAGCTCACGTGGTAGAACTGCGA
>JAFNAJ010000285.1 GCA_017860085.1 Acidobacteriota bacterium
GGGCACGGAAGCCTGGATTACCGATGCCGGCTGGATTGCGGCCGAGGGGGTCCGCTCGTTTGCCGGATCCCCAATCCAGGACCAGGGGCAGGTGCGCGGGGTGATTGCGGTCTTCGATCGACGGGAGCTCGACGAGCGCCTGCAGGCGGAGCGCGCCCGGCAGGCAGACGACCTTGGCGTTGCGCTCGGCGTCGCGTCGAGGCTGGCATCTCTCGCGAACGACCGCCATCAACTGCTCCAGGAACTGTCGTTGGGAACCGGCGCCGCAACCGGGTCAGACCTGGCGCCGCTCGTCGGCAGCAGCTCGGCATTCCGACGGATCCTCGCCCAGATCGATCTCGCCTGCACCTCTCGTACGCCGGTTCTCGTCGTCGGCGACAGCGGCTCCGGACGCACCGCCACCGCCCGGGCAATCCACGCGCGAGGGTCGCGCTCGGGAAGGCCGCTTCTCACGCTCGACCTGGCCGCGCCGTCAGGCAACCTTGACGCGCGCCTTTTCGGCCGACCGCGCCCGGTGGTTGGAGGGAACGACTCACGCGGCGGACTCCTGTCGATAGCTGACGGTGGGACACTTCTAATAGAGCACGTCGAGCGGCTCCCGCGTGCCCTGCAGCCACGTCTCGCTGCCTGGCTCGACGACCATGCCCGCGCCGCGAACGACGAGCTCGCGCCAAACATCATCGCGACGTCGACGCCCGACCTCTTCAGCGAGGCGGCGAGCGGCGCCTTTCAGCGTGAACTGCTCGACAGGCTGGCGATCATCCGCATCGACCTGCCGCCCCTGAGCGATCGTGTCGACGATGTCGCCGCAATGGCGACGCAGATGGTGGAACGGATCGCGACACGGATCGGCCGTGAGCCCCCGGCACTGGTCCCGGCGACTGTCGACTGGTTGCGCGCGTACGCGTGGCCGGGCCACCTGGCCGAGCTTCACGCCGTGCTCGACCGCGCCGTGCGCATCTGCGGCGACACCTTGGCACCCGATGCGCTCGAGTTCCCTCGCGCGCCCGCATCGGTCGATCAGGCGACCGCAGCGCCGATTCTCACGCGCGCGCAGCTCAGGCAGCGCGAGCGGCAGAACATCCGCGCAGCGCTGGCCGCGGCGAGCGGCCGCGTCTCGGGCCCGGGCGGCGCCGCCGAGTTGCTTGGCACGAAGCCCACGACCCTGGCATCGCGGATCAACGCTCTGGGGCTGGCACGCGCAACGAGAGGACGGGTCCGCGTGCGCCGCCCCTGACGGACGGGATCGTCACCTCGATCGCGTCGCCAGCGCCGCGCCAACGATGCCGGCTTCATTGCGGAGCCTGGCCGGGACGACCTTGGCGTTGACCGTGAGCAGCGGCAGGAACTTGTCGGCCTTCTTGCTGGCACCCCCGCCAATGATGAACAGGTCGGGCGAGAACAGCATCTCGAGGTGGTGGAGGAACTCGTCGACGCGCTGGGCCCAGCGTACCCAGCTCAGGTTGCCGTCCTCGCGCGCCCTCTCCGACGCGCGCAACTCCGCATCGCGTCCGCGCAGCTCGACATGGCCGAGCTCGGTGTTTGGCACCAGCCTGCCGTCGACGAACAGCGCGCTGCCGATGCCGGTGCCGAAGGTGAGCACCAAGACGACCCCGCGTGCACGCTTGCCCGCGCCGAGCGTCATCTCGGCGAGGCCGGCCGCGTCTGCATCATTCAGCACCGTGACGGGACCCTTCGTGGCGCGCCTGAACGCCTTCGGCGCGTCGACACCGATCCAGCCCTTGTGCATGTTGGCCGCACTGAGCAGGACGCCGTGGCGCACGACACCGGGAAAAGTGATCCCGACCCGCCCCCTCCACTGGAAGTGGGCGGTGAGTCTCTTCACGACCTCGACGACCGCGCGAGGTGTCGAGGGCTGTGGTGTCGGGATGCGGTAACGGTCGCGCACGAGGGCGCCGGTTGCCAGGTTGACCGGGGCCGCCTTGATCCCCGATCCGCCGATGTCGATCCCCAGGGCCTGCATGGGGCGACATCCTACCTCACTCGGGAGGCGCTGGTCGCCGCTCGTGCGGATCGTGCGGATCGCTCGTTCGGCCGCTTCGCGCGGCTGCGCCGCGCGGCGGCCAGCGGTAAACTTGGTGGAGACTCGCCCGACCGTGAGCCCCCATTGCTACGAGGGGACCCCGATGCCCACGATCGCGCACTCACACGCGCTGGCCAACCAACGCCATGGGCCGGCACATCCGGGGCCCCGGTCGAGGAAGCAGTTCCTCCACGACTGCCTCCGTGTGCTCACATCGGCGGCGATGGCCTTCGTGGCGGCGCCACTGCTGGCCTGGCGACCGCGCATCGCCTCCGACCTGAGCCTCGGCACCGCGCAGCCAGACCGCACGGGCAGGGAACCCCAGATCGACCCTGCGTTCGTCCCCAGCTACCTCCGGCTTCACCGGGCGGGCGAGCTGCAGCGTCGCGGCGAACGGCTTCACGCGATGATGGCGTCGTGCCAGCTCTGCCCGCGACAGTGCGGCGCCGCACGGCTCGCCGGCGAGCGAGGCTTCTGCGGGGCCTCAGCCCGGCTGGAGGTGGCCGCACATCACCCGCACTTTGGCGAGGAGCGGCCGCTGGTGGGCCGTGGCGGATCGGGCACGATCTTCATGACGCACTGCAACCTGCGGTGCGTCTTCTGCATCAACGCGGACATCTCGCAGGGTGGGGCTGGCGCACGGCGGAGCCTCGACGAACTGGCCACCATGATGCTCACCCTGCAGGACCGCGGCTGCCACAACATCAACATCGTCACGCCCACGCACTATGCCGCGCACGTCGTGCTGGCGCTGGATCGCGCGGCCGCCCGGGGCTTGCGTGTGCCGCTCGTCTACAACACGTCTGGGTGGGAACGGCTCGAGGTGCTCGCGCTGCTCGACGGCGTCGTCGACATCTACCTGCCTGATCTCAAGTACGCGGACGCGCAGATGGCGGCGACCTACTCGTCGGGCGCCGGCAGCTACCCCGAGGTGACGCGTGCGGGCCTCCTCGAGATGCATCGCCAGGTTGGTGTGGCGCGACCCGCCCCCGACGGTCTCATGTATCGGGGCCTGATGATCCGCCACCTGGTGATGCCAAACGGTGTCAGCGGGACTCGCGAGTCGCTCACCTGGATTGCCGAGCACCTTCCCCGCAATACCTATGTGAACCTGATGTCGCAGTATCGCCCGGTCTTCAAGGCCTTTGACTACCCGGCGATTGCGCGTCGGCTGACGCGCCGGGAGTACGACGAGGCTGTCGCGTGTGCGCGCGAGGTTGGACTCACGCAGCTCGACATTCAGGGGTAGACGCTCCGTCGCGCCGTCCTTCTACGGGAGCGAGTCTCGAAGGCCTGGCGAGGGGATCGCGGAACGACGCGGTCCCCCTCGCCACGGCCTCCCGGACTACTACTCGAGCGGGATCCGGTTCCCGTTGGCAGCGAGCCACGCGTCGAAGGTCTGTGCCGACGGGTTGAGACGTCGCACGAGCGCGAGGTCGCGGTTGCCGCAGAAGAGCGACTCGAACTCGGCCTTGAACTGGAACATGTTGCCGAGGTCGTCGGCGCCGGGGAATCCGAAGCCGCGGTAGACGTCCGCCGGCACGGCGTTGTACCGCACCTCCTGCCCGAGTGCCTTCGAGAGCGACGCCGCCATCTGGGCGCCCGTGAGGTGCTCACCGGCCACGCCCACCGTCTTGCCGACGAACTCGGTGCCCGCCTTGAAAATCCCATAGGCGAACTTGCCGATGTCTTCGGTGGCAATGCCCGGCAGTTTCTTGTCGCCCATCGGCAGCGTCAGGGCGAGCACGCCGTCCGGGCCCCGCTTGGGACCCATGCCGAAGTAGATCAGGTTCTCCCAGTAGAACGACGTCAGGAGAAATGTCGTGGGCACACCGTTGTCGGTGAACGCCGTATTCGCCTCGGCCTTCGCGTCGAAGTGGGGCACCTTGTACTTGCCCTGCAGCGTCGGCATGCGGGTGTCGCCGAGTGGAACGTACGTGCGCACGTCCTCGAAGGTCGACCAGATCGCGTGCTTGATGCCCGCGGCCTTGGCCGCGAGCGCCATGTTGACGCCCTGCGCCTTCTCGCGCTCCGGCGAGAAGTGCTCCCAGAAGAACGTGACGCAGTAGGCGCCGTACGCGCCCGCGAAGGCTCTCTCGAGACTCTCGACGTCGTCCACGTCGGCGGCCACCACCTCGGCGCCGAGCGCCGCGAGTTGCTTCGCCTTGTCGGAGTCCGGGTTGCGCGTGAGCGCCCGCACGGAAAAAGCGCTGGTCTTGTCGTTCAGGATCGCGCGCGCCAGCCCGCCACCCTGGGCTCCCGTCGCGCCGGTGATTGCGATGATCTTCTTCTCAGCCATTGAACGTCCTCCTCGCGGTACTGCGGGGTTCTCGTCGGGTCGCCTTGTCCGTCTCTCGGCCCGCGACG
>JAFNAJ010000286.1 GCA_017860085.1 Acidobacteriota bacterium
CGTGAGTCGCAGCACGCCCCAGTTCCGAAGCTGGGCTTCGCTGTTGGGCAACACGCCGACGAAGCGGTAGAGCGGCCCCCCGCCCGTGCCCACCACGAACTGTCGCAGCCCACGCTGCTGGTCGGCGCGGCCGTTGGGATCCTGGGGCGCAAAGCGCTCGTACAGGTGTTCGTCTCCAGAAACCACGACGTCTGCTCCCGCCTGGTAGAGCAGTTCCCACAGCGGCCGCACCTCCGGGTGTGGGCCGTACTCGCCCGACGTGAAGAGCGGGTAGTGCATCAACGCCGCCACGCAGGCAGTGCTGCCAGCGGTCAGCTCGCGCCGCAGCCACTCGTGCTGCGGCGAGCCCGCACTCATCGGGATTTCTGTGTTGAGCGCGACGACCAGCCACGCGCCGTGCCGGAAGCTGTAGTACCCGTCAGGGGGGGCTGCCGCCGACCCCAGATACCCGTAGTAACCGGCCGCGCCCGGTGTCTCGTAGTCGTGGTTGCCCGGGATGGGACGGATTCGGCTCTTGTGCCTGCCCCACCGCGGCACGAAGCAACTCTGGAAGTCCTCGGGCCTGCCGTGTGGATAGGCCAGGTCGCCGAGGGCCATCACGGTTCCCTCGATGGCATCCAGCAGTCGCCCGGTCGCCTCACTGCCAGCAACCGTGCAGTCGGCGATGTCGCCCGCACCGACGAGCACGGCGGGGCCCACCGGCGTTGGGCCGGGGGTCGGTGAGGTGGGCGAGGAGTCGCAGGCCAGCAGGGTGACCAGGACGCTGGCGCCGAAGGCCGCCACCCAGCTTCTTGCCGCGAGGTCCGGCACAAGTGCTACATTAGGATGGTCTAGCCCTTCGAGTAAAGGTGGTGGCCATGGGCGATCAGGGGCAGGCGGCGCGACGGGCGCTCCTGCTGTCACCCAGGGGTCTGATTGTCGCTGGTGGACTCGCGGAGGAGGTCTCGCACCTGCTGGACCGACTCCTCCGCGAGGGTCACACACGGCTGGTCATCGACCTGTCGTCGGTGGACGCGATTGATGACGCGGGTGTGCAGGCCCTGCTGAAGGCGCACGCAGAGGTCCATCGCCTGGGCGGCTACCTGCGCCTCGTGTCACCGAAGCCTGCTGTGCGGCAGCAACTGGAGCGAGCCGAATCGCGGGCCGCCCTCACGGTCCACGACAGCAGGGAGGAGGCGGGTGCCACGTCCTGGGTATGGCGCGAGGTGTTGTTCGCGTCGTCCGTGGTGGCCGTCTCAGGGCTGCTGGTGGCCCTGGGCCTCTGGTGGCCGGGCCTCCGAGAAGCGGGCGGTCAACGCCTGGCCGTCAGCGGGCCGTTCGAGGGGTTCGTCTTCGCCTCGACCGAGCTGCTCGAGCTCGCGTCGGCGGCCATGATCGGCTTCGTCGTGGCTGGGGCCGCACGCCGGCTGCAGAGAGATCGACCGCTGAACGATTCGATGGAACAGGCCCAGGTGCTGCTGTGCGTGTCGGGGGCGATGATGATGATCATCATCGGCGATTCGCTGGCGCGCGCCTTCGGCGTGGTGGGCGCGGCCGGCGTCGTGCGGTTCCGCACGCCTGTGGACGACCCCAGGGACGTGACCATCCTTTTCCTCCTCATGGGCCTCGGCATGGCGAGTGGCATCGGGGCGCTCGCGACCGCGGGTCTCGGCACGCTGTTCCTGTGCGCCGTGCTCCTGGTGCTGCACCTTGTCCTGGTCCGCCCGACTGCCGAGGGGATGCTCGTGGAGGTGATCGGGGCCGGGCCCGGGGTGCCGACGGCGCACGTGGCTGCGGCGTTCGCCCGCCACGGCGTGGCTGCCGAGCTGGTTGAAATTTCACCGGGGCCCCAGACGGTGGTGCGCTACCGCGCGACGTTGCCTCCGACGCTGTCGACCAGCGATGTGGAGGCGAGCCTCGTCGGCGACGGAGCCCACGGCGTCAGTGCCGTCTCGTGGCGGGCGGTCACGGCGGGAGCGGAGAGCTAGATGCCCGATCCGACGTCCGAGTCGTTGGCCCTCACGCCCGGCGAACGCCGCGAGGCCGTCCTCGGGTTGATTCGGGGCGCGCGACATCGCCTGGCGTTGTCCGTGTTCCGCTGCAACGACCACGGGGTCATCAGCGAGATCGCCGCGGCCCTGGACCGGGGCGTGCGGGTGGACGTCCTCCTCAACCAGCGGACACGCGGCTGGAAGCGTGAGCCGGACGGGTTGCCGGGTCTGCTGGCCCGCATGGGCGTGCGTGTCCACCGTTACCCGCACGCGGAGCGGCCGTACCACGCGAAGTTCCTCGTGGCTGACGACGGGCCCGGGCTCGTGGGCTCGCTCAATCTGACGCGCGGGTCGTTTGAGCGGACGTGCGACTTCGCGCTGACCACGCACGACCCGGTGGTGGTCGAAGGCCTCTGGCACCTGTTCGGCCTCGACTGTCAGGGCGCGGTCTTCGACGGGGTTCCGGCCGCCGAGCGGTTGGTCGTGGCTCCGGAGCATGCCCGCGAGCGGATGAGCGCGCTGCTGGCCGGGGCGCGTGAGACTGTGAGGATTCTCGACCACAAATTGAAGGACCCGGCGGTGTTGGGGCTGCTTCAGGAGCGGCGCGCCGAGGGGCTGCGCGTGGAGGTGCTCAGCAGGCGGGCCGTGCTGCCGTTCCGCGCGCACGGCAGGCTCATGCTGGTCGACGACCGGACCGCCGTGATTGGCAGCGCTGCGTTTTCGTCGCGCAGTCTCGATGCGCGTCGCGAGCTCGCCATCATCGTGCACGACCCGGACCTCGTCCGGCGCCTGCGCGATTTTCTTCGTTGGGCAGCCGATGGTGGCGGCGATGCCGCAGCCTGGAGCGCACCGGGCGACCCCCATGCGGCCTGAGCTGATCGCGCTCGTCGTTGCCGCGTGTCAGTTGGGTGCGGCCGGTACCTCGCCGGGCTTGGCGCAGTCAGCCCAGTGGCCGCCCACGCCGTTCATCCAGGTCACCGGGCAGTCGACGCCCGACCCGAAGGACGAGCCCACGACGGCCAGAGGCGTTCACTGGGACTTCTCGAACCACCCTCGCCTCGTCCTGAGCGACGAGACCTTCATCGACTTCCGGCTGAAGCTCCAATGGGACTACCGGACCTTCTCGCCGTTGCCCGATGATCCCGCCGACGACACCGAGTGGTCGCTCCGGCGGGTTGGGGTGGAAGGACAAGTCACCAGGTATGTCGAGTTCGAGGCGTCGTTCGAGATCGACGATCCGGACGAGCCCTGGCGCGCGGTGTACGTCAACGCAAGGCCGTTCGCAGCCCTGCAGGTGCAGGGCGGGCACTTCAAGGTGCCCTTCAGCCGCGAGCGATTGACCGGGCCCACCAACCTGGACTTCACCCAGCGCGCCGTGGGCGTTCGCTTGATCGCCCCGGGTTACGACACGGGCCTCATGGTCCACGGCCGTGTTTGGAATCGGCGGGTCCGTTACGCCGCAGGCGTCTTTGGCGGGGCCGCGGACGAGATCGATTCGGAGACCGACGTTCCCTCCCTGCCTGGCGTGCGTCCGCTCCAGACCTACGACGATCAGCTTTGGGCCTGGCGCGTCACCCTTCGCCCGCTCGACTGGAAGGCGGTACCCGCCTGGCTGCGTCGTGTGGAAGTGGGGGCGAATGCCGCCTACTCCCACGTGGACGAGGGACGCTACGGTTGGCGCGGACGTGCGGTGTTCGGCCAGGAGTTCTTTCCGGCCGTCTACGTCAACGGGAAACGGACGCGGTACGGAGCCGACGCCGAGCTGGAGGCCGGGCCCGTGGCGTTGCGGTGGGAATACCTGCGGGGTCTTGACGAGCGACTCGGTCAAGGCGTCGCCGACGATGACCTGCCCGAACTCGATGTGGGGTCATGGTTCGTCGCGGGTGCGGTGGTGGTGACCGGCGAACGCAAGGCCGACGTCGAGCGCCCACGCCGGCCGTTGCTGCGGGGAGGCGTCGGCGCGATCGAGGCCGTCGCCCGGGTCGAGCACCTGACGATCGGGTCGCGGGAAACGCTGGGAGAACCTGCCTCCTACAGTCCGCGCAGCGTCAACCTGGCGGGCAACCGCGACACGATCTGGACGGTCGGCGTGAACTGGTACCCCGATCGTCTGTTCAAGGTACAGGTGGATGCGATCCGCGAACGATTCGAGGACCGCACCCGCACGCTGCTGGGCGGGCAGGACACGTTCTGGAGCTATGTCGTACGGGTCCAGTTCGTGCTGTGATCACGCGCCGCGCTCCCGGCGCGGACATCGGAGGTGCGCCATGCCGTCGAGGACGCCGACGCTCGCGATTCTGGCTTTCGTGTCGCTGGGCGTGTCGACCATCGCGGGGCCCCAGCTCGCGGCGGCGCAAACGGCCGACGACCTGTTTCGGCCTGACGTGCTCCACGAGGTGCACCTCCGGGTGCAC